>JAISOO010000109.1 GCA_031275595.1 Spirochaetaceae bacterium
AGAGCTACCGTTACCCACAAAGGCATCAGGCCGTTTCTGGAATTCCTCGCCGGAGGTCCCGGGCTCCGCAGGCGAATTCTACAGGTGAGCGAATAGGGGGAATTCCCGCTCCCCCGCGGGCTTCGCGGTAAGGCAAAAAGCAGACGCCCAAGGGGTAGGTAAAATTCACGAAAAGAACTATAATAAATAAAGGAACCTTTGGTTGGGTTTCCGGAGGTTCCCGTGGGGATGCTTCAAAAATGACGTTTTGGGGCGGCCTCAATCAAGATTGCGGTTTAAAATTTGATGTTTTAAAGACCGCTTCGGATGATTCATGAAATATATTGAGATAGTTTTTCGGCTTGCCGGAAGCCTGGGCCTCTTCCTCTACGGGATGAAGGTGATGAGCGACGGCATCCAGCAGGCCACCGGAGACCGGCTGCAGCGGGTCCTGGGTTTTATGACCGGGAACCGTCTGGCGGGGGTGTTGACCGGCTTAGGGATCACCGCCATCATCCAGTCTTCGTCGGCGACAACGGTCATGGTGGTGTACTTTGTGAATGCCGGGCTCCTCACCCTGACCCAGTCCATCGGGGTGATCATGGGGGCCAATATCGGTACCACCGTAACCGCCTGGATCGTCTCCCTGGTGGGTTTTTCCCTCAACATCTCCACCCTGGCGGTGCCCGCGGTGGGGATCGGGTTTGTCCTCAAGATGATCCACCGGAAAACCCGGAACCTGGGGGAGGCGCTTCTCGGGCTGGGGCTGCTCTTTTTGGGGCTGGATTTCCTGACCAAATCCATGC
Source organism: Spirochaetaceae bacterium (assembly GCA_031275595.1). Next base: position 786 of record JAISOO010000109.1, read on the forward strand.
CCGCCCTCGACGCCGGGGCCTTTGAGTTTGTGGGGGCCTTTTCCCACCTCGGCTTCGCGTCCACCCTCCTGGGGACCGGGGCGGGGCTCGTCATCACCCTGCTGGTCCATTCCTCCAGCGCCGCCACCGCCATCGTCCTTACCATGACCTTTAACGGCGTGATCGAATTCCCCATCGCCGCCGCCATGATCCTGGGGGCCAATATCGGCACCACCATCGACGCCGCCATGGCCTCCATCGGGACCAAAACCGCGGCAAAACAGGCCGCCCTGGTCCACATCCTCTTTAACGTGATCGGTACGGTCCTGGCCCTGATCTTCTTCCAGCCCCTCATCAGCCTGGTGGACCTTATCACCCCCGGGGGAATGACCGGGGTGGGGGTTACCACCCATCTGGCCATGTTCCACACGGTTTTCAACATGATTAATACCCTCATTTTCCTGCCCTTTGTTACGCCCTTCGCGGCCCTGGTAACCTTCCTGATAAAGGGGGACGGCCGGACCCCCGGCCCCTACAAGCTCAAATACCTCTCGGGGTCCATCCAAAACACGCCGGAATTCAACATCCTCCGGGCGGAAAAGGAGATTCGGGACATGGCGGGGATCGCCTCCTCCATGTTTACCCAATTCAGGGCCGCCCTGGAAAATTTGGACGCGGATAAGGTCTTCGCCCTGGTGGAGGATCTTAAAAAGAAGGAAAATTTCGCCGATGAAATGCAGGAAGAGCTGACCCGTTTCCTCATCGAATGTTCCTCCTATTCCCTGAATCAACGGTCGGAACGCCACGTATCCCAACTGCTCAGGGTCATAGCGGAACTGGAGGATATGATCGACGATTGTTACGGCCTCTCCATTATCCTGGAACGGGGCATAAAAAAGGAGCTCCTGTTTAAACAAAAGGAAATGGAGGCCCTCTCCCCCTACGCGGGGCTGGTGGAGGAATTTCTTTCCTTTGTCCAGGCCCATTTAGGCTCCCTCTTTTCGGAAACAGCCCGGAACCACGCCGAGGAACTGGAGCGCCGGATCCACCTGTCCCAGAAAAAGCTCCGCAAACTGGGACGCAAGCGGATCGAGTCCGGCGAAAGCGTGAAAACCGAACTGCTCTTTATCGACATAGTCCGGCGTATCGAAAAGCTGGGGAATTACTGTTACCACATATCCAAGGTCCTGAGTCCCCAGCCGCGGGAGGCCGGCTAAATAGTGTCTGTCCATAATGTAGACACATTATGGACAGACTACCTTAAAACAGGCATTTTGCACACCGTTTTGGTACAAAATGGGAGCAAATGCAAGGTCTGTCCGTAAAGCAACCGACTTTGTGGACAGACACTAAATAACGAGGCTCTCCCAAAACTTCAGTTTTTGGGAAAGCAACCTTAGATTTAACGTGTTCGGAAACCGCGCGGCGACGGTCGCCTTTTTTTAACTCACCCGCGGCATGGCCGGAAAAGCAAAAAGCAGACGCCCGTCGATGGGGAAAACGCCGGGAAAATCGCGCCGGGCGTCCGTTAATTTCTCAAAAAGCAAGCGCCCTACCCGTCCGGGCGGAAGTCTTGGGCAGTACCGTAACCTGTCTATGCGTCATCGGCGGGTTTTCCCGGCTTTTTGTATGGCCTATGCTCCCCTCGGGCTTCCTTCGTTTGTACATTGAATAATTCCCTGGCTTGTATGATAAGATAATCCTGAAACAAGAGGGTTAAGGGCTTATCCCTAAATAACAAGCGCTTTGCGGAAGGCGATGAAGGCACAGGCGAGCATGAGCAGGCCAAGATATGAACTCTCCAATTTCTCAAAGCGAACCAGTATTTTACGAAAACG
>JAISOO010000098.1 GCA_031275595.1 Spirochaetaceae bacterium
TACATGGAATATGTAAACATAGTAATACCTGTTAGAAGAAGATGTCAAGGTATTAGTAGAATATTTATATCAAGGTAATAAACGGAGAATGGACGAAGCAGGTTTACGCTCAATTTTTAGTCTCAATATCAAGCGGTTTCGCAGAAGGAAAGGCCTTTCACAGGAAAAATTGGCAGAAAAAATGGGAATTTCAACCAATTACCTGTCCGACATAGAGACCGGAAAAGGATGGGTCTCCCCTTTTTCTCTTGTAAAGATGGCAAATGCCCTGGAAATCGAGGTTTTTGAACTGTTTAAACCTCTCGAAGCTGTACCCGAAGGTACCGCAGATCTGATCAATAAGTATCTGGATGATTTTTCCCTGTCCTTGAGGGCTTCTTTTGAAAAATCCATCGAACAGTCCCTAAGGGAGACCAAAAAAAGCCGCTAATCGTGTAAGGGACTGTTTTGCCCTGGGCTTCAAGGAATGTCCCGTAGAGAGCCTCCCCGGGGAGCGCCGGGCGAGCTACGACCGGAACCGGAAGAGCAAGGTTTTCGGGCTGAATATTGGGTAGCGGCCCTTTGCACCCTTGATTTCTGTATAGTATAATATTTGGCCGGAGGGTCTCAATATGCCGGCCCTAAAGAATAGAGAGCCTGTCCCAAAACTAATTGACTGTGCGCTAACACGCACGGTTTTGGGACAGGCTCTTGCAGTTTTTCAGGCTTTCAGCCTTGCAAAACTGCGAATTTCAAGGAAGCTTTCCCAAAACTTCAGTTTTGGGAAAGCTTCTAGAATAACGTTTTTGTTTGTTGTGGCCCTATGTGTATCCTCCTGCAAGAGTGCGCCCGCATGTAAATTAGAACCGGAAAATACCATACAAGACAAATTCCCCCTGGTTATCAGCAGTTATGATTTGAACTTGTCATTCAATTTTGACGAAGGGTCGCTGGCGGGGATTTGTAGAATAGAAATAGAAAACACTTCGGACTCGGACATATCCGAAATTCCTTTTTTGTTGTACCGTTTAATGCATATTACCGAAGCAACGGATATATCCGGCGGGAAGCTGAGCTTTGCGGAGCGCATCGTACAGTTTGACGATTTTCCGGTACTTCAGGTAAATTACATTGTGGTTCAGGACCGCATCCGCCCGCACGAAAGCAAGACCGTCATACTCCGTTACGAAGGATATTTATTGGGATATGCTGAAACGGGCATGCTGTATATAAAAGACAAAATATCACCGCGGTTTACTATGATCCGCCAGGATTCGTTCGCGTATCCATACCTGGCGAAACCGAATTTTTTGTTTCTGCGGCAGAATATAGCGGATTTTAATTATACCATTACCGCTACGGTCCCCGACGGCTTAATAGTTGCCAGCGGGGGCCAATTACTGTCAAAAACAAATAGCGATAATCAAGTTACCTATACCTATAAAAGCAAGGTCCCATCATGGCGGATAGATGTTGCGATAGCGCCCTACAGGATCATGCAATCGGATATATTTGATATCTTCTATTACTCAGAGCCATCGGCGGCGGAAAGCCTGGCGAACTACGGCGCCATAGCTTTTGATATGTACGAAAAATGGTGGGGTGAATTGCAGAACAAAAAAACCATTGCCATCATAGAAACCGAAGAAGGCAGCGGCGGCCAGGCGGACAAGACAGCGATACTGTTGCCGGAAGAGGCCGGTAAGAGAATAACGTTTCTAAAAGACAGTTTTGCAAGTGATCAAAACCTATTAAACACGCCCATGGTTGAATACGGAAACAAAGATTTGACCTATTATTCTTACATTCAGGGAATGGTGATGTTTACCGTTTTATACTATTGGCTTGGGCAGGAAGAATTTAACGGAGTAATTGGCGGATTTTACCGGGAGTATCACGATAGGGAAGCCGTAACAAATGACTTTACCAGCTACTGGATTAGGAACAGTGCTGTTCCGGAAAAAGTTCAGGCCTTTTTCGATGATTGGGTCTATACAACTAACTATACGGCTTTTATTCCGGAAAATATGACTATTGATGATATGGTAAAGCAATATCATACTCCATAGATTCGAGTTTGTTCGGAGAAACATAAAAAAGTATTGACAAATACGATTATCCATCGTATAATTCATCTTATGAAGGTTACTGCAATAATCGCCGACGAATTAATTAATAATGTAAAGGCCTATACTCAAAGTTCTACCGTTACAGAAGCAATAACAGTCGCCTTAAAAGACTGGCTTGATATTTATAACATTAAGGAGCTAAATAGAAAAATAACACAGAAGCCTGTTTTTATTAAAAACGGGGGAAAAATTCGTAAAGTTAACCGGCAAAGATGATAATACTTGATACAACGGTCTGGATAGAATTTTTGAAAAATAATGAGGAATATTATCCTGTAATTTCGGCATTGTTGGAAAAGAAGGAAATTCTGGCAGTTGAATGTATATTTGGAGAATTATTGAAAGGGGTTATAAATAAATATGAAGAATAAATAATATTAAATTATTGGAAATATTTACCCAAGGAGGAGTATAAAGACATACTAGTAGAAGCAGGAATTTATTCAAATAAAAATAAATTACCGGATAAAGGAGTTGGATTAATTGATGCGATAATATTGATGTATGGCATAAAAAGCAATTCAAGAATATGGACAATAGACAAGAAGTTTAAAAAAATAATACCGGAAGATTTAAAATATATTGACGGGGTCGCCCAATTTGGCGGCCTCTTATAAACGGCCCCGTGCTGCCAGGGCTTTGAGCCGGACCACCCTGCCGCCGCCCAGTTCAGGATAGGCCCGGTACCGCTCGCCGTCGTCGGAGAAGGGGGAGGCCTTTTCCCCCGGGAAAGGGGGATACCGGGTTTGGGACCAGACCAGGGAGGGGTCCCCCAGGCTGACGGCGGCTTGGGCGGGGTCAAAATGGATATAGGAATCGTGGACCCCCCGCTCGGCCAGGGGCGCCTCGTCGGTACACTGGAGGTAGCGGATAAGTCCGGCGGAAAAATCCACCGATTGCAGGATCGCCGAATGGGCCATGGCGCCGTCTGCCCCGCGGAAGAGCAGGATGTCTCCGGGCCGCAGGTTTTGGATTGTATCTTCCAGGGGGATAATTTCGGGGCTTTTAGAATTGAAGAACCAGGTTCCCACGTAATACGAGGGGTCTCCCCCCCGGGGGATCCCCAGGGAACGGCTGAGGAGGCGGCCCAGGTTGATTCCCCTTTTTTGGGCAATATAAGACAGGGTATGCCAGACAAAGCCGGAACAGTCCATGCCCACCCAGCCCACGCAGTAGAGGTAGTTATAGACATCGGTATCGTCAATACCCCGGCCGGATACCAGCACATAGGGACGGTGGGGCAGCCCCCGGTACGCGCCGGCCTTCATCCGGGCAATATCGAAAAGGTCCCGGGAACTGGTCCAGGTCCTGGTGGGAATATCAAAGATGATTACCTTTTCCCGCCGGTCTCCCAGAACATCGATGTATTGCCTAAAATCATCGGTATTCAGGATGGTATTGATAATATCCCAGAGAGAAGCCGGGTCCGCTTTACCGCCCCCAAGGAATTCCCAACTGCGGTCCGAAAGTTTATCCCGCTCATTGTTCTGGGCAAAGGGCATCCTAAGATTCATCACCTTATCGCCTAAGATATAGGTCTTAAAACACAGGCGGTATGCCTCTTCAATCATCCCTTCAATACCATCCCCCCAAACCAGGGCGGGATCGGCAAAGGCCCGCAGGGTTTCATTATCCTTTTCGTCGGCGGATATGGCGCCAAAAACACAGGCCGCCAGAAGAAGGCCCAGGAGATGTGGTTTTATGTTTTTCCTCCGTATTTCTTTTTCGGTATAATCCGGATATACTATATACTAGTATAGTAAGGAGGGGTTTATATGGCAACGACCAAAACCCTTGGCATTTTAACCGCCGGGGGGGATTGTCCCGGCCTAAACGCCGCCATCCGGGGAGTATGCAGGGCCGCCTATGACCGGTATCACATGACTATCCTGGGCATAGCCAACGGGTACCGGGGGCTTATTGATGAGGATGTCAGGATCCTCCGTCCGGTGGACTTTTCCGGCATCCTGACCAGGGGGGGGACCATCCTGGGAACCAGCAGGGAAAAACCTTTTAAATCCCGGCCCGGTGATGATGATAATAATATCGGGGAGGACAAGGTGGCGGCGATCAAGGAGAATTACCGCAAACTCAACCTGGATTGTCTGGTGGTGCTGGGCGGAAACGGGACCAATACCACGGGTTACTTTCTTTCCCAGGAAGGCCTCAACGTGGTGGGGCTTCCAAAAACCATAGATAACGATATTGTCGGTACGGACCGGGCCTTTGGCTTCCACTCGGCCCTTGCCATTGGAACCGAGGCCATAGACCGGCTCCACTCCACCGCCCAAAGCCATAACCGGGTGATGGTGATTGAGCTGATGGGACACAAGACGGGCTGGCTGGCCCTCTATGCCGGGGTGGCCGGGGGCGGGGATGTGATCCTGATTCCGGAAATTCCCTATCATATTAAAACCATAGGCAGGCATCTGGAAGAACGGGCCCGGACCGGGAAGACCTTCTCCATTGTGGTGGTCGCCGAAGGGGCGCTGTCCATAGAGGAGGCTAAAATGGAAAAAAAGGAACGGAAAAAATACCGGGAACAGATCGGCCTTCCCTCCGCGGGGTACCGGGTTGCCCGGGAAATTGAGGCGGAGACGGGTATGGAGACCAGGGCTACGGTATTGGGCTATGTGCAACGGGGGGGCATCCCCAGCGCCTCTGACCGGGTCTTGGCCACCAGCCTGGGGACCGCCGCCGCGGATCTTGCGGCCCGGGGAGAGTACGGCAGGATGGCCGCCCTGACCGGCAACGACATAAACTCGGTGGATCTAAGCGTCCCCGCGGGCAAGATCAAATTGGTTCCCCCGGATCACCAGATGATAGATACCGCCATAGCCGTGGGAACCTGCATGGGGGTTTAGACAAGGGCGCCGGCCGGCAAGCTGCTTCGTTCCACATAAAAAACGCTGAAAGAGAAACCCGCCTCTTTCAGCGTTTTCCCAGGAGCCTGTTTTGTGGATTTTACACGCGAAGCGCAACAAACTCCTGGTATCTCAATGCAACAAAATCGGCCGGATGTAAAGCTATGGGAGATCAATCTTTTTTATAATAAACTTACCAGTTGTTACTATATCCGCCGCCCGCGCCCCGATCCCGGTGCGGCTTATCCATTGCCTCATTAACCCGAAGCTGGCGGCCTTCAAATTCCCGGCCATTAGTTCCCGCTATGGCAGCGGTCGCTTCTTCGTCACTACTCATTTCAATAAATCCGAATCCCTTAGAATTGCCGGTTTCACGATCAAAAATGATCTTAGCGGAGGCAACACTCCCAAAATCGGAAAACAAATTGCGAAGACCATCTTCGGTGGTGTTATAAGAGAGATTACCGACATACAGTTTCTTAGCCATTGAGAAAATTCCTTCTCCCGGATACAGACAAGGGAATTATTTGGCCCCTTGCCTGCCGCGTCCAGGCACGCTATTATTCACGCCCACGTAAATATGGGCGACTCCAATTCTCCGGAGGGAGAATGAGGGATGCAAAAAAATTTATGGGAAATAAAAAAAAAGAAAGAAGAGAAACGCTGGATTACCAGTTCTAAACAAACCGACAGGCGCCTATAAGAACCGCCACATTGCAAAACACTCAAAGAAATTATTCCTATTCCCTAAAAGAATACCCCGGTTTTTGCCGGTCGTCAAGATATTATTTGGTTTTTTTGTATTTTTTATGGAAAAAGGGGCCTATTTCTTCAAAAAATTGTAACTTTTTACCAAATTAGGACATGACTCTCCCCGCCCTGAAGGGTGGGATATGCGACCCGACTTCGAATCACCTTAGCTCGTTTTTTCGCTAAAAAGGGCCTTAACTGCGGATTTTAAATTGCCCACCGCCGCCATCTTCTCCTGTTCCGTCCCCGGGGGATCCCCCTCCGTTCCGGCCTCGGGCCCTTCCGGCAGGGGGCCGAGGAAGCCCGTAAATCCGAGGTTCCGGGCGGTTCTGAGCCTGCCGGAAAGCCGCCTGACCGGCCGTACCTCCCCGGCCAGGGAGAGTTCCCCCGCTATGGCGGTTCCCGCCGGCAGCGGGATGCCGGCCCGGGCGGAATAGAGGGCCATTCCCAGGGCAAGCTCCACCCCAACCTCGGCGATTCTGATGCCCCCGGCCACGTTGATGTAGAGATCGTGATCCGAAAGCCGGATCCCCAGGTGCTTTTCCAGGGTAGCGGCTATCCGGGAGACCCGGGCGGAATCGATCCGGTCCGAGAAAACCCGGCTCATGGCGCCTTTTGCAGGAACCGTTAGGGCCTGGATCTCCACCAGGAGGGTCCGGGACCCTTCCAGGACCGCCGCGGTGGCGATCCCCACGGGCAGTTCCCCCTCCCGGTGTATCAGGAAAAGCAGGGAAGGGTCCGCCACCATGGCAAGCCCCTTTTCTCCCATGGTGAATATGCCTATTTCATCCACCGAGCCAAAGCGGTTTTTTGCGGCCCGGAGGAACCGGCTGTCCCCATCGTTCTGTTCAAAGTACAGCACCGTATCGACCATGTGTTCCAGGGTCTTGGGCCCCGATATAAGGCCGTCCTTTGTTACATGGGCCGCCAGGAAGAGGGCGGCATCGTGTTCTTTGACCCAGGAGATGAGTTCGTGGGAGCAGTATTTCATCTGGTTTACCGTACCCGGAACCAGGCCTACTTCGGCGGTATGCAGGGTCTGGACGGAATCCATCATGATGATCACCGGCCTTACCGCCTCAAGGATCGTCTGAATATCCTCCAGCCGGCCCGAACAGAAGAGTTCTATCCGATCCCCGGAAAGCCCTAAACGATCGGAGCGCATCTTGATCTGTCCCGGAGACTCCTCCCCGGAGATGTAGAGGATCCGGCCCTTGGTATCCGCCATAGCCGCGGCCTGGAGCAGCAGGGTGGATTTTCCGATGCCCGGCTCACCGCCTATCAGGATGGTGGACCGCTTCATGATGCCGCCCCCCAGCACCCGGTCCAGTTCGCCAATGCCGCTCCTGATCCGGTTCCCCTCCTGGGGGTCCACCGAGGACAGGGGCAGGGACTGGGGCAGCCCGCGCCGTCCGGCTCCGGCTTTGCCGGTCCCGGCTGCGGCGGTTTCGATAAGGGTGTTCCATTCGCCGCATTCGGGGCAGCGGCCCAGCCATTTGGGTTCCTCATGACCGCAGGCGGAACATTTAAAGATAAAAGTTCTCTGTTTTCTCATTAGGGACAGTATAGCACGGGCAATATACTATTTCACCAGGAGGCGATTTAACCGCTTCACGAAATCCAACGGATTTCGTGCCCCTATTTTGCCAGGAGGCGATTTAACCGCTTCACGAAATCCGCAGGGTCCTTTATCTTAACCCCCTCCACGAGGAGCGCCTGATCCAGAAGCACCCCCGCCACATCGGCGATGTGGGCCTCGTCCCCGGTGTCTTTTAGGGCGGCCACAATGGGGTGTTCTCCGTTCACCTCCAGGATGGGCTTTATGTCGGGCATTTCGGTCTGACCCATGGCCTTGAGCATCTGGGCCATCTGCATGGTGGGG
>JAISOO010000112.1 GCA_031275595.1 Spirochaetaceae bacterium
GGAAAGGCTTTGGAAAAAACGGCCCAAAGCCCGTTTTTTCCTCTAAATCTAAGGTTGCTTTCCCAAAAGCTGAAGTTTTGGGAAAGCCTCACAGGTTAACAGGGTAAATTGACGGGGGGCCGCCCCGCCGGAAACCACCGGTTTACCCTGCCGGATATAGACGTCAATTTCAGTGCGTAATCCATAATCGGAAAAATAAATTCCCGGTTCCAGCGAAAAACAGGATCCTTCCAGCAAAAACCGGGAATCGGGAAATTCCACCGAATCAATATTCACCCCTGATCCGTGACATTCGGTATCGATACCGTGGCCGGTACGGTGTTTTATCGCCTCACCGTATCCCTTCTCGATAAGAAACTCCCGGGTTTTTTGATCCGTCCTGGCCCCCGTCAGTCTTCTCCCGGCCTGTAATTCGTTTGTTATGAAATCTAAAACCCCTTCCCGGGCGCGGATGAGATCACCGAAGGCCTTTTCTACCGGGGCGGGCCCCTGGGGGGCATAAACCCCCACCCAGGAAATGTCCCCATAGACCGATCCCGCGGCGGCTTCCTGAGCCCAAAGATCAAACTGAATCACATCTCCCGTGTTAAAAACCGCGCCGGCGCCGGAAAAGTCATAGTGGGGGTTTCCGGAATTCACCCCCCCGGCGACTATGGGAGGATGATCGGTGATAAGTCCCCGTTTTTTCATTTCTTCCAACATGAGCCGGCGGATATCCCCCTCGTGGAGGGATTCTTTTTCCGCATAGGATCTTTTAACCCGCTCCCAGGCGATTTCCACGATCTGGTAAAGACCGGAAACGGCCCGTTCATGGGATTCGATGCTCTTTTCATCCAGGAGCCCTTTAAACCGCTGGATGAGGGCCGCCGCGGAAGTCAAGGTCAGCCCTGCTTTTTCCAGGGTTGACGCGGTTCCCCGGTCAAGATAGGAAATTGAACAGAGGCTTTCGGAACTGTGGACCCCCCAGCGTTTTCCCGCAAACGGGGCCAGGGCGGTAAAAAAATCTTCCCCGCTGAGATAAGAAACCCTGGAACCGGGCAGATCCCGCAGGATATCCGGTTCAATAACGTGCACTATCCCCAACGGCTCCCCGTGGGCGGGTACCCCGTATACCCAACGCCGGGAATTCGTTGCCTGGGGATCGATCCGGAGAATCTCATCGGACAGTTTATCCCGATGGTGAAAATTACAAAAAAGCCATCCCTCCAGGCCTTCATCCCGGATAGCTTTCTGCATATTTTGTAACTCGAGGCCGCTCATTAAAACTCAAGTTTTAAACCATCTACATTTTCAAAACGGTCGTCGATGTTTACACTGAGGGGAATGTTTCCCCAGGTTGAATGTCCCCGATCCTTACGAACATAGAGCCGGACATGGCTGAATTCCCCGTTTTTATAATAGACGGCCAAATAGGGCCAGGAAGTTCCGGAATTCATGTAGATGAGATCCCCCTTTCCCGCGGCATCGGTAAACCATTCTATGGGAAGATAGGCCCGGGCCAATTGGTTTACCCCTTTCCGGTAGGCGACCACATACCCCTTCCGGTAGGGGTATATTTTCTCCAGGGGAACATTAACGTAATAATATTCCGATTCATTGTTTGCCGCCGGAGTATTTTGCTGGGCGCTCATGGGCAGAACGCCGCCCAGAACCGCGCCGAGGATAAGTAGTACCAAGAACTTTCTCATTCCGGATCCCCCTTGTTCAGATAAAAGTTGTCGTTCAAAATCATAATCCTTTCGAACCATCAAATTTTAAAACAGCCTCACATAAGTCTCGGCCGTTTTTCTAAAATCATGAACCTGGCGGGCCATGATTTTGAAAAAATCGCTTACCAAAACTATAACCGGTTGCCGCTTCTTTCGCAAGCCCGCCGGCCCTTTTATCCTGACGGGACTCCCCCTTGCAAGGCCGGTTTAAGCGAGGTATGATAGGACCATGTGCTGGTATTGCGGTTCCGCCGTAAAAGATGAGGAACCCCTGGGAAGGGCCCGGCAATGCGCCGATTGCGGCAGGGATCTCCGGGTCTGCCGCCATTGCCGTTTTTATCTTCCCGGCGCCCGCGGGGACTGCGCCGAACCCGGCGCGGAGGTCCCGCCGGATAAGGAACGGGGGAATTTTTGTGAGTGGTTCTCCCTGGATCCCCGGTTTCGTGCAAAAACCGCCGGGGAAAAGGCCCGCCGAAACGCCGCGGGAACGGCTCAATCAGCCTTTGAGGATCTTTTTAAATGAGCCCCTTAAAAGCGGGCTTTAGACCGCTTTTTCAAGAGCATTTCCGAAAACCAACCGGGTTTTGGGAAATGCTCGATGCTGTTTCGTACCTGAAGTTTTGGAGCAGCCCCGCTCGATTGAAGCATGGATAACAGGCCACTATTTTTTTTAGCTTGTAAAGCCGGCGGATTTCCCGCCGGTAAGTATCTTCTCCGTGGTAAATCCCGAAGGATGGATTAGGTGCGGGGTTTGGTAGTCCGGGGTTCCCGCAATATCTTTTTTATCCGGCCCGTGGGAACGGAGCCGAATCCTGAACTCCTCTCCTGCAGGATCAAGGGAAAGATCCTCAAGGGGGTTGAGGGTTATTATAACCCCCTGGCCCCGGGGGATTGGGTGAATTTTGAGCCTGATCCGGCTCGTCCGGGGACCGGCCTCATCCGGGGGGTGGAAGAACGGCGGAACGGATTTACCCGGTTTAACCAAAAGGGTCAGGCCCCCCAGCTCTTGGCGGCCAATGTGGACCTGGTGCTCTGCCTTACCAGCCCGGTTGCTCCCCCTTTTCGTCCCCGGTTTCTGGATCGTTCCCTCCTCCAGGCGGAGATCGCCGGGATACCCGGGGTGATCATCTGTAATAAATACGACCTTTCCCCGGATGATCCTGATACGGAAGAGCGGCTTGAAGATTATAGCCGTATCGGGTACCGGGTATTGCGGGTATCCGCCTTGACCGGTCAAGGGATGGACGAGGTTCGTTCCCTCATCGCCAATACCTCCGCGGTTCTGGTGGGACAGTCCGGGGTGGGAAAATCCACCCTGATCAATGCGCTGGTTCCGGAAATATGCCAGCGGACCGCGCCCCTCAATGAAAAATACGATCGGGGAAATCATACCACCACCATGTCGGTGCTTTTTGAGGTCTCCCCGGGCAGGACCTTTTTGATAGATACCCCCGGTATCAGGCGTTTTGTCCCCGCGGGGGCCGCCGCGGATGAGATAATCCACTATATGCGGGAATTTGCCCCCTTGGCCGGCCATTGTACCTATGGGTGTTCCTGTTCCCACCGGACTGAACCGGGATGTAAAATAATGGAAGCGGTCGCCGCGGGCAGTATCCATGAAGATCGTTACGAAAGTTTCCTGAGAATTCAGGATGAGTTATCGGGTACTCCCTATGAGCATTTCCCAAAACCCGGTTGATTTTAGGAAATGCTCTTGAAAAAGCGGTCTAACGCCCGCTTTTTCCCATAAATCTAAGGTTGCTTTCCCAAAAACTGAAGTTTTGGGAAAGCCTCCTCTGATTAAAATTTTTCTTCCAGGGAAAAATTATGAATGACAAGACCTTTAAACTCCTCGAATTTGACCTCATGAGAACCAGGGTCGCCGAATCCGCGCTCAGCGGGGAAGCCGCCCGGCGTTTGGAGGGGGAACTCCCCCTGACAGACCCCCGGGGAGTGGAGGAACTTAAAAAGCTGGTCGCTGAGTTTTTGGACAAATTAAACTCCGGAGATGAGGAACCCCGGGGAAGTTTTCCCGATATCGGATTTCTCATCCCAAAACTTGCAGTTGAGGGTATGAGCCTGGAACTTGACGAAGCCTATGCCCTGGGGGTTTTTATCCAGACTGCGGAGGCGCTTAAGGGATGGCTCCGGAATTCCTCTGGGGACAGGGCTCCCGGGAAAGGGACCGCTGTTGGCGAGCGGCTCACTCCTTTACAGGTTCTGGTTTCGGATTTGCCGGATTGTTCGCCGCTGACCAGGGAAATTTTCCGGGTATTGCATAAGGACGGTTCCCTTCGGGATCTCCCTGAATTTCGGAAGATAAAAGGACGGATCCGCAATCTTACCGGAGAATTGGAGGCCATCGTCTCCCGTTATACCGGGAATGAAGAGGCCCGGCGTATGCTTCAGTCCGCCTTACCTTCCCAGCGGGACGGCCGTATGGTCCTGGCCGTAAAGGCGAATTTCCGGGGGCGTATTAAGGGAATAGTCCACGAGGTTTCTTCCACCGGCCAGACGCTGTTTGTGGAACCGGAAGAGGTGGTGGAGAAAAACAACGAGATCCTTATTGAGACCCGGCTGCTCGACGGGGAGATCCGCCGGGTTTTGCGGGAAATGACGGGCCATATCGCCGCCCGGCGCGGCCTCTTGAAAGAGCTTCATGAAAAGATAATCCACCTGGAAACCCTCAGGGCCCGGGCCCGTTACAGCCGTGAGACCAGGGGGCATTTTGCGCTGGATGGGGACGGTGCTCAACAGAAAAACGAGGTTTTGTCCCCCCTGCCGGCGGCAGAACGGCTGGTGCTGATACAGGCCCGGCATCCCCTTTTGGGATCCAAGGCGGTTCCTGTGGATATTTTCATGGGCGGTAATACCCGGACGGTGATTATCACCGGGCCCAATACCGGAGGAAAAACCGTAACCCTCAAAATTGCAGGGCTTTTCGCCCTGATGAATCAATTCGGTCTCGCCCTTCCGGTGGAGGAGGGAACCACCCTGCCCGTGTTTGATGGAATCTACGCCGATATCGGAGACGAGCAGTCCCTGAGCCAATCCCTTTCGACTTTTTCTGCCCATATGACCAATATCGCCGTCATTATCGGAGCGGCTACGGAAAGGTCCCTGGTACTTTTGGATGAATTAGGTTCCGGAACAGACCCCGAGGAGGGGAGCGCCATTGCCATGGCGATTCTGGATCACCTCATCGAAAAAAAAGTGACGGTCATCGCCACCACCCATCATGGCATATTAAAAAATTACGGTTATACCCGGGAGGGGGTGGAGAATGCTTCAGTGGAATTTGACGGCCGGACCCTTTCTCCCACATACCGGATCATCATGGGAATCCCCGGGGAAAGCCGGGCGGTGGAGATCGCCGCGCGGAACGGACTGCCTGACGGCATTGTTTCCACGGCCCGGACCTACCTTGATGAGGAACGATCCGATGTTTCCGCCCTCATTTCTGGACTGAAAAAGAAACACCAGGAGTTGGATGCCGCCGCGGAGGCCAGTAAAGCCGAAATTTTCCGGCTCCGGGAGGAACGGCGGAGCGCGGATCTCAAGGAACTCAGACTCCGGCAGAAGGAAATTGATCTGAAGACGGGGGGTATGGGGAATCTCAGGCTGCTCCTGTCGGAAAGCCGAAAAACCCTGGAAAATTTGGTCCGGGAATTAAAGGAAGGGGAACTTACCCGGGAAAAAAGGGTCAGGGTAAAGGAATTTCTCGCCGGCCTTGAACGATCCGTAGCCGCCGAGGGCGAGGTCCTGAAAAAAGAGGAACAGAGCTTGGCGGAAGAACGGCGGCGCCTGGAAACAGGGGATGTTCCGGAGGAAGGCCGGCCGCCGGGAGTCAAGGGCTCCGGGAGCAAAGTCCCGGCTGCGATAGGACCGGGGACAGAGGTCCTGGTCGGGGAATATCACCGCCGGGGAACCGTCCTCAGGGCGGACAAAAAGGATTTTTGGATCGTGGAAATTGGGTCTCTCAGGATG
The DNA here is from genome assembly GCA_031275595.1 of Spirochaetaceae bacterium. Next base: position 5,697 of record JAISOO010000112.1, read on the forward strand.
AGTATCCCGGAAAAAGATCTTATTATCCTCGCGCCTTCCGAAGAAAACAAAAAACCGCTTATCGCCGTGCCGGATCTGAGTCCGGAAAGTCAAGCCCGGTTTGAGGTAAACCTCTTGGGGATGCGTTTAGAAGAGGCCCTGGATGTCCTCCGCCGTCAGCTTGATGCCGCCGCCCTGTCGGGACTCCGTGAATTTTCGGTGATCCACGGTAAAGGGGATGGTATACTGCAGCGGGGGGTACATGAATTCCTTAAACAACAAGGTTTGGTGGCGGATTATTACTTTTCCCGGCCTGAAATGGGTGGTTTTGGCCGGACCGAGGTGGTCCTGAAAGGCTAGAAGTTTTTGGGGGATGCCCAAACGGAGGTTGTTGCTTATACACAATGCACGAAAGCCCCGCCGGATGCTAAAAGTCCTCCAGGGAGGGGTCGTTATCCATTAATTCCGGAAGGGTATACACGATGGTCCCGGATTTTCGAACCCGGATTTCGGCGAATCCCTTAGACACCAGAGCCTCCAGATATTTTTTTGCTTCTTCGATAGGGATGTTCGCCTCCAGAGCTACTTCCGTGGGGGTAAGGATACCCTTGTTCTGTTTGGCCAGCTTAAGGATAATCCGTTCGGTACTTTCTTTTTCATGTACCCGGCGGAATTGAGCGTCGTCGGCATAACGCCACCGGGGCATCTGATCGGAACGGTCTCCGTGCAGGTGGTTGTAGAGGGTATCTCTGATATTAGCCTCCCGGACCTGTCCCGAAAGGGTAAAAAAGTCATAGATTGCCCCGATCATCCCGAGTCCGCCGGTACACATCCACAGGATGCCGGTGGGAATTTTTCTCAAATAGAACCGGTGAAATCCCAACATACCGAAACCTGAAACAAACCAGAACAAATACGCAAGTCCTACACTATACACGGTAACCTCCCATAGCCTGGCCATGTCTGTTCGCAACCCCTTCCGGCGGTTAATTATGGGAACGCAGGATATAATACCCTCTGCATACTTCCCTGTGCGAATTTTAGCGCATGATAGGTTAGTATAATCGGAGGTTTCATTTTTTCCAAGAGGAGGTTACGGGAGCGGATAACAACCTGTACCAGGTAAAGGTATTTTACAGGGGTTCGGAGACGAGTTTTCCCTTACATTTATCTAATTTTATCCGTACCTTCCGTAAAGGTTCTTGGATAAAAAGGGCGATCTGGCAAATTTCGATCAGGGTCCCCGGAGCAATTTCCCCGGCTACTTCCACCTGGGCATTATCGTCCGCTTCCAGGCGGCCTAACAGATCGGCGATCCGCCGGCTGGTCTTTTTCTGCTCCTGCTCAAGGCGGCGCAAAAGTTCCTCCATTTTGGCCAGTTTTTCCGGGCTTTGGTCCGGAACAGCCATCAGTTCCCTGAGCTTTGACAGTTTGGCGGAGATGATCCGGAATTGATAATTGTTTTTTTCTTTTTCCTGTTGAACCGTAAAATCAATCCCGCAATGGATATGGGTAGGTTTCCCGGATTTTTTGCCTATTGCCCCTGCCCGGAGCCCGTGGATAGCGGTAATATCCCCCCCGACAATTATTCCCTTATCCCCCAGATCGATATTTTCCATGGCGTATATGCTGGAATTGATGATCCCCGCTTCCACCGTTAACGTTTTTCGGCAGGCCACCCGGCAGTTTTCTATGAATTTAGTCTTAAGGGCTCCGCCAACCTTAACCAGCGCTCTGCCCCTGCCAATGATCCCGCCGGCTACGGTAAGATCGTTTTTGGTGATCACGTCGGTCACGTCAAAGGTTTGATTTATGGTTACCGAGCCGCCGGAATAGATCTTAAATCCATCCGATACCGGCCCTTCTATAATCACGTCTCCGGGAAAAATGATGTTCCCCGTGGCATATCCCACGGCGCCTTTTATCACCAGTGATTCCTGGACGCTGATGACTTTCTTATTTTCCACCAGTTGGCCCGCGATTTCGGCAATGATGTGGTGCTCATCGGTTCTGGTGTTTTGCCCTCCGGAAACTCCTTCGGGCCGCAGTATCCCCCGGGGAATAACCACCCCGTGGATGTTTTTGCCATCCTGTCCTTTCTGCCGGGGCCGTTTATACGCCAGGATCTGCTCTTTTTGTACGATGACAAAGGGAGATTGGGAACGGTAATCAATACGGTTCTTTGACTCGGAAGATAATGGCGCCGGATGAGGGTTAAGTTCAAAATACTCAAGCACCTCATCTTTTGGCGGATCCCCCCGGGCAATGATGACATCTTTTATGGGTTTTCTGTCATGATTACACTGGAGGATCGTTTCCTGGATGGTTTTTTCCTGTATCCCGTAGACTATGTTCAGCCGTTCCAGGACCGAAGAAACATAGGCGGGGGTTATGGGTTCTCCATTTCCTATGGCGGGCATAAAGTCCGCCCGGGCTTCCAGATCGTTTTCGGAAAATGTGACGGATATATTCCCGTCATTTTTATGTTCCCTTAAAACAGTCGCGCGATTTTGTTGATTTTTACCTTCCGGTACTTTCCCGGTTTGATCTCCAATTTTCTGAGAGTTACATTTCTCCATACCGTTTTATGCTCCGAATATTCCTATCATACTATCGGCAAGATATCCGCTATTTATAATTATAGGTTATGGCAGAATAATTTACCCAGGATTAATGGGGTTTCAAGCCCTGAAATAGGTTGACCGATTTTTATGCAGCCCTCCGGTGCATATTTTCAGGCGTTTCATAGTTACGGGCCAGATGAGGCCGCCGGGGGTTGTACCTTTTTCTTGCGTATACGAACGAAGATAAAAAACCGCCAAGATGCACACTAAGGACGAAGAACCCGCTTTCCTTCGTGTCCTTTGTGCGCCTTCGTGGTTCCCGCTTCTCTCTTCTTAGGGCTTATCCCTAAATAACAAGCGCTTTGCGGAAGGCGATGAAGGCACAGGCGAGCATGAGCAGGCCAAGATATGAACTCTCCAATTTCTCAAAGCGAACCAGTATTTTACGAAAACG
>JAISOO010000123.1 GCA_031275595.1 Spirochaetaceae bacterium
GACGAACTATCCCGTTTACCCCCGGATATGCGGAGGGGTTCCCATACCGGGCTGGAAGATCTGCTGACCCTTCCGAATGATCCTGAAAACACGATTATGCTGTACGCGGATTTCTACGATCCTCCTGAAAAAATACTCATCCACCACAGCGGAGGAAAGACCCCGGCCCCCCTCAGCCTGCTTCAACCTATTCCCGGATTATGCGCTTCCTATGGGATCCCCTTTACCTTTGCGGTCAAGTCCAATGAGCTTTACAAATTGGGGTTTGTGGAGGGCCCTTCGGTACTGGGCTCCTCCCTGGCCTACGGCGTCCCCTCCTTGTACCTTGAGGGGGGCGAGCCGGCGGGAAAGCCGATTCCGGCGGAACTTTTGGGGGATCTGCTCTTGGAATACACGGATTCTCTAAATTTTTCAACGGAAAACCTGGATTACCATTATTTGATCTTCCAATTTCGGGACAAAACCATTTTTGTTCCGGAATTGATCACCGTAATTACCCTGTGGTCCTTAACCGCCCTGGGTTTTTTAATTTTTCTTATTTACTCTATCGTGTTACGGAGGATGCTGATAATCCAATGGAAAATATTTTTCCGCCGCTCCTGGGTGATTCTTATTCTCTTTCTCATCCTCTTTTTGACCCTCGAGGGGGCGGAATTGTTTTTCAGACTCCTCTTAAGCAGATTTGCCCTTCCCCGGGACCATATATCCTACGGAGGCATAATTTTTGGCATGAGTATAGCCCTGACCCTCTTCTCCTTGATAGATCCTTTTTTTAACCAGCTAAAAATACCACGGCGGCCTAACTTTTATGGGAATGCCGCGGTCATTCTGATAATTCTGGGAACCCTTATCGCCGTGTTTTTAGACATTACCTTTATCCCCGCCTTTATTTGGGCTTTTCTTTTTACGGTTTTAGCCGCCCTGATACCTTTCTCCCTGGCGGTATATGTCATTGCCTTTATCATTCCCCTGCAAATAGCGGGGATCCTGCTTGCCAATGTAGGGACGGTGGGGATGGCACTGCCGATGCTAAACCGTTTCCACCGCGTCTGGATCATCCTTTTTATCGCCGTCACGGTCTTACCTTCGGTACTTATCTTTAAACGGGCCTCAGCCCTGGCGGCGGGACAAAAAAGACGGCAGCCCCGCTTTCTCTGGCTGGTATCCCGGTCCATTATGCTGGCGGGATGCATGGGCGCCTTGACCTTCTACGTATATAAGCTGTCTTTAGAACCGCCGGCAAATCCGGTACGGCGGGTTATTACGGAAAATCCGGATAACCCGGCAATTTTAGACGTTACCATCAACAGCAGAAGCTTTCTGGCCCGGCGGGCCCTGGAAATAAACCTGTATGCCCGGAACGACCCGGTGCGTTTTGACCTGTATCTGGATTCGATAAACGATCCGCAACCTATATACGCCGCCTCCATGCCCTTTATTCATAGAGAAAACGAAACAGCGCATTCCTCCTTTGAAACTACCCTGGAATTCATCCTGGGAGAAAACCCGCCCAATCCCTTTGCCACCGATATAGTACTTCCCCGGACCTTCTCCGGCTTTCTCCGGATGGAGGCCCTCTATACCCGGTATGATCCCTCCCTGGATTCCGAGCCGCCCCCGGACGGGGACGATTACGTATTACGCGTTACCCGGACCATACCCATAGGATTCGGGGAAAACTAATGGGAACCGCTGAAATCTCAGGCCGGGTTTCCGGAGTTTTCCCGGCAGAAATCGCTCATGCATTAGACTCACTCGATAAGCAGGTTGGTTGTCAGACAAGTCTTGCAATATAAGGAATTACGATAGGGCGATTTTCGCCATGGATCACCAGAGGATCTCCATAAGAACCGGTTCTTTTGAGGTCAAAAGGGCCGCCATGGGAGAGGAAAACCGGATGTTCCGTCCGTTCCACCGGATGCTTCCCACGGGCGGGGCGTCGACTTCCCCCCCCCCCTCGTCCGCCAAGGTCAGGACGGCTTCCCGGGGAAAGGTAATGCCTAAGTCCAGGGTATACCCCAGGAAAACCGCCTCGGTCAATTCCAAAAGCTCCGGGTTCTGATTTCGGATGCCCCCGCCCAGGGTAAGGGAAAGGCGGTACTTTTTCTCCTCCCGGGTCAAACGGGCCCGCTGCCCGGCGGCATCTAAAAAACCGATCAGGGCATCGGGGTTTGAAAAATCCACTTTAACCTTGACCACCCGGTCTTTTTCATCTTCCTGACTGGAAAAAGAAGCCAGTTTGAGACCGTCAATCCTGCTGATGGTCCGTTCAAAATCCGCCTTGCCTGCCGGCAGGGTGAGCCACCGCTCGTTACCATCCAACTTTCCCAAGGATTCCGCTATCCGGGAAATCCGGTATTCAAGATCCAGGGTTCCCGTGCCGTTCTGACGGATGGTAATATTCGTGCTTATCCCGATACAGGAACTGAAAAAAATCATAATTAAACTCATTGCGCCTAAACAACCGTTTTTCAGCTTCATGGGACACCCCTGTTAAAATTCTTCCGAATAGATAGACACGTCCTGGATCCGAACCGGAAGGTCCTGCTCTATCATCTCAAAGGCCTTATGCAACACCGATTCCCCAAAGCTTCTGGAATTAGAAACCAGGGCGCCGCCGATTTGGGCAAAGGAAAGGGAATCCTGGAGATCCACCTCGGCGGCGCTTATGTGGAAACGCTGGTGAAGTTTATCCTTTACGGACTTCACGATCCGGCGTTTATCCTTTATGGTCCCCACATCGGGAATTTCAAAAATCATCTGGATCATGGAAACTATCATAACGGTATCATGCCTCTATGGACTAACCATAGTCCAGTCACGTTATACTATACCCCATCAATGTACGGTTTGCGAAGCCGCGGGAGCGGTGAATTTAAGAAATTTCCTGCCTCCGCGGCGGGTGGAGCGCCCCGCCGGACCGGAAGGGCCCCGGGGATCCGGAAAACCCGGGCCGGGATGGCGCTCCTCCTGTTTCTCGGGGCCCTTTCCCTGCTCCCCGGCGAGGAGGCCGGGGAGGAGACGGGGGAAGAATATTACCCGGCCCTGGAACTTGACGTGGAATCCCTGCGGCGTAAATTTACCAAAGAGGCCAGCTCGGAGCTGCTCTCCCTCAGTGTGGGGAGCTCCGACGTATCCCTCTTTGTGGCGGGGTACTGGAAGGGGACCCTCTCCGCGAGCTGGGGTTTCGCCCTGACCCCCCTGGGGATGAGCGCCGTATCCACCGGCTCGCCGGTCTTTTTTCAACAGGAAGCGGATTTGACCCTGTCCCTGTGGATCCGGGAACGCTGGTTTGTGGAGGCCAGTTTTCTGGACGACTATAAACTGAACACCTACCGGGCGGGATACCAGGGTTTTGAGGGGGAACCGGTCCAGTACGTGGGGGTCGGCAACACGGGGCTGGACTATCCGGCCTTTCCCTACCTGGATTTGGGGGGCGATTCGCCCTCTTCCCTGGGGGCCTACGGCCGTTTCGGCGCCGGT
>JAISOO010000032.1 GCA_031275595.1 Spirochaetaceae bacterium
TAACGGGAGGCTAATTTGGAAAGGAGCCGGGAACAAGCCACGGCAGGGCCGTAGGCCCGGTACCCCGAACCGGGGATGGGGATAAAGGCGCATTCCCCCGCGTCAATACCAAAAGACCAGGCATTCCCATGGGGGAAATCCTGCAAAAGTTCATTGAGAAATTTCATTGCCTGGGCCACCGGCCCCAGGCAGCCCTCGTCAGAGGAGGGTTCCCCCTGGAGCTTCTGGACCCTCCGTTCCAGGGGGGACCCAAAGGCAATGAGGGCCGTATCCCCCTCCCAGCCCGCCATAATTCCTCCGGCCTTTAAACACCGTTGAAAAAGCTCCTCTCGAAAGGCGGCCCCGTCCCGGGCTGCTACTAGGGGATCATCCTGGCCTTCCCGGACCACCAGGGGCTCGTTTCTTACGGCGATGACGGCGGCGGAAACTACCTCGGCATCCAAAGCCGGAGGCGTTCCGGCCCTGAGCAGGGTTTTAAAATAGGCCGGGGTTATGGAACTTCCGTAAACCAGGCGGATCCGGTCCGCAAAGTGGCGGTTCATGATCAAAACGAAGATGGCCGATGTCAGGGCAGCCCCTGCGGCCGCCGTTAAGGGGATAAAGGGGTCTATCCAGTAAGCGCTCAGGACGAAAGCCCCGGAGAAAACCGCCCCAATGAGGATGCTGAGAAAAAAACCGGCCCCCAGGGAGAGGAGGGGTTCCAATTTGACCAGGAACAAACAGAGGACGCAAGCGGAAACCAGAGACCACAGCAGAACGTGCCGGGGCACGGCAACCCGGATGACGCTGCCCGAGAGGAGGCTGTTGGCGAGGATGGCGGCTGCCTCAGTTTCCGTGGGCTCCCGGGGAGTTCCCGGGACGCCGGGTCCTAAAATACAAAGGGACCCGTGAAACAGATATTTGAGGGTTCCCCGTTTCTCCGTCAGGAGGTGATATTTTTCCCTGATATCCCGAAAGCTCCCGATAAGTTCATCCCGCCGGGCCCGCAGCTGTTGACTATCGGCTTCTTCCGGGGCTTTAGCGGCCATCTGTTTTTCATAGGTTGAAACCAGGATCATTTCCCCAGGGCCGTAACAAAAATCCTCCAGCGAAATAAAATACCGTTCCCGGCTTTCGATCCAGCGCCGCTTTTTCTCCTCATCCGGCTGCCGGAGGAGTTCTTCCCGAAGGGAAACGGCATATTCATAAAGAAGCGGCGGATATTTTTCCGGGTTTAACCCCTCATAGATCCCCAGGGAACCCGCGGCATTGAGGATACGGTAGAGTTCCTTATCCGCTTCCTCGTAATCCAATAACAAGGAGAGGGGGACCCGTTTAAAATCCTGCGCTTTTCCTGGTTTTTCAATCAATATCGCCCCTTTCTTGTCCAGGGGAAGGGATAAGGTTCCCCCGTCACCGGGCTTTACCAAACGGAGGATAAGGCCGTCCGCGGTATGTTCTATTGCCGGCTGTTCGTACCGGTTTTTGAGGGCGGTATACACCGGATGCTCAAGCTCCCTTTCCCCCAAAAGGACCGGGGCCATACGCCGCAGCACCCCATCAGGATCGGGGGTGAAGGTAACATATCCGGCCCTGCCGGTTTCCCAAACCCGGCCGAAGGCGGCGGCGGCTTTTTCAAAAACCCTGGCTTCCTCCCGCGGCGCCAACGAAGACAAAAGCCGCTCCTTTCCCTGCTCGGTGAGGTTTAAGAGTTCCCCCACATAGGCTGCGGTCTTCCCGGGAGGGATGGAACCGAGACGGATAGCCTCAAAAAGGTTTAGGATATTTCCCTTTAAAAGCTCGAATTCCTCATCAAAGCGGAAACCTAGTTCCGCCGCGTTTCCGGCTAGCCCGGAAGAAAGACCTGCTACCGGAACCTGAAGGATCAAGGCCGAGGACTCGATTTCCATTAAGGACATCAAAACCGAGGCCGCCGTCTCAGGCTCAATAAAATATTGGGTAAAAAATTCCTTTTGAGGATCGGTTTCTATCAAGATTATTTCACTGGAAACCGGCGGGGACAGACGGCATGTCCTAAGAAAATCATAAAAAGGACCAAGCCGCGGTCCCGTAAGGATCTGAGCCATTCCCAGGGTACATAAGACGGCGGCGCCCAGAGAAATGAAAAACCGTACTATTTTCAAATTTTTTGTAAAATAAACCGCCATTACCCGTTACCGCTATCCCAGAATAGCATATTTATAGATTATATTATATTAAGAAGTTTTTCAAAATTAGATTTTGAAAAACCATTACGCTGATACGGGCCGGAATTTCAGGAGGAACCATGGGGCAGAGAGGATTATTTTTTTTATGGGGTATGATGATATGTACCGTGTTATTTTGGGGATGTGCCAAGCCCCCAACGGAAGAAATGGAAAAAGCCGCCGCGGCGGTTACCCAGGCGGAAAATGATCCCGATGCGGTCCTCTATGGAGAGAATTCCTTGCTTCGGGCGAGGGACGCCCTTTCCCGGATGCGGACATCGGCGGCTTCCAAGCGGTATGACGAGGCCAAACTCCTGGCTACGGAAGCCGCGGATGCCGCGGAAAAAGCCCGGAGCGACGGCAGATCCGGGGCAGCCCGGGCCCGGGAAGAAGCCTCACGGCTCCTCTTGGAAGCGCAGAATGCCTTGTCCTCCACGGAAAGGACCCTGAATACGGCAAAAAGCCTTGATAAGGTGGAGGCCGATTTCAATGCCCTTACCAAGAAACTGGAAGTTGCCCGGGATACGATCAAGGAAGCGGAAGAGAATCTGGCCGCTAATCATTACCAGGAATCCCAGAATAGAAGCATGGAAGCCCGGACCGCCCTCGGCGATATCACCGCGGAAATTTCAGGGGCCGTTACAAAGAAATCCCGAAAAAAATAATCCCACCGCCGAGGGACCTCTCCCGGCATAGAAAGCGCCCGGATACAACCTGATTCTTCGGTCAGGTTATTTCCGGGCGGCTTTTAAGGGATTACCGTTGAGCCGGTTCCGGCCTTCTTGGTTTGGACCGGCTCATTTTACATACAGGGGCCGTTCCTCGTATTTGGTGTGGAGCAGTTCATGGGCCTTATGGCCGGTGGGTTCCCCCAAGAATTCATCATACACCAGTTTGATGTTGGGGTTCTGATGGGAACAGCGGTAGGGCGATATCTCGTCATCCTGGTATATCCCCGCGCTGCGTTTGGAACGGATCTCGTCGGTACAACCATAGGGTTGTCCTCCTCCGCCTATACAGCCTCCCCGGCAGGCCATGACCTCCACAAAGTGGTAGGGAGGCTCCCGTCCCGCATCCCGGGCGGATCGGATCCGGTCTAAAACCTCGGCGATATTACCCATTTGGTGGGCCGCGGCGATACGGATCTTGGTGCCGTTTTGGAAATCCACCTCCGCTTCCTTTACCCCGTCAAGACCCCGGACCGGGAGGAAATTGACATCCCCCAATTCTTTTTTGGTCACGAGGAAATAGGCGCTCCGCACCGCGGCTTCCATAACCCCCCCGGTAACGCCGAAGATGGTACCCGCCCCGGTATAGGGACCCAGGGGATTATCCGCTTCCTCATCATCAAGTTTGAGGATATCGATCCCCGCCTGTTTGATCATCCGGGCCAATTCTCTGGTGGTAATGGAAATATCCACGTCATCCCCGTGGCCGGCGGACCGCATATCCTGATTCCGCTTGGTTTCCCATTTTTTAGCGGTGCAGGGCATGACCGAAACGGAGAAGATCTTATCCGGGTCTATCCCTGCTTTTTCCGCCCAATAGGTCTTGATCATGGCGCCCATCATCTGCTGAGGGGATTTGGCGGTGGAAAAATTCGGTATCATATCGGTATAGTATTTTTCCATATAGTCAACCCAGGCAGGACAGCAGCTGGTAATGAGGGGAATCTTTTCCCCATGGGTAAGCCGCTTCACCAGTTCCGTTCCCTCCTCCATGATGGTGAGATCCGCGGAAAAGTTGGTGTCAAAGACGGTCTTGAACCCAAGCCGCCTGAGGGCGGCGTAGATCTTTTTGGTTATCAGCGCCCCCGGGCTCAGGCCGAATTCCTCCGCCAGGGCAACCCGGACCGCCGGGGCAATCTGGACCACCGGATGGACATCGGCGTTTTGCAGGGCGGCCCATACCCGGACGGTATCGTCCCGTTCGTAGATAGCCCCCACCGGACAATGGGCGGCGCATTGTCCGCAGTTGATACAGGGGCTCTCCCCCAAGGGGGTGCCCGCCGCAGAGGCGATCCTGCCCTTGATACCCCGGCCGAGGAATTCCAGGGCCCAGACATTCTGCATCTCCTGACAGACCTTAACACAACGGCCGCAGCGGATACATTTTTCCGGATTAAGTATGATGGCCGGATTGGAATCATCAACGGCAAGGTTGTTGGATATCTTCCGGTAGGGAACCTGCCGGATGCCAAATTCCGCCGCCAAGGTCTGGAGTTCGCAATTGCCGTTTCGGGGACACTGCAGGCAGTCGTTGGGGTGGTTGGACAGGATCAGTTCCACCACGGTACGCCGTACCGCTATGATCTCCGTATCATGGGTAATGATACTCATATTTTCCGTCACCGGCGTAGTACAGGCCCGGACCATCTTGGGGGAACCTTCCATGCGGACGATACAGATGCCGCAGGAGGCCCAGGGGGGAAGATCCGGATTATAACAGAGAGTGGGGATCTTAATATTGATCTTCTTGGCCGCATTGAGGATGGTCGTACCTTCTTCCACCTCCAGGGGAATACCGTTTATTTTCAGGTTAATCATGGCTACTCCTTACTTCTTGTTAACCGCGCCGAATTTACAGTTCTTAAAACATTCACCGCATTTAATACACTTGGACTGATCGATGGTGTGGGGCTGTCGTTTTTCTCCGGTGATACAATTCACGGGACAACGCCGGGCGCAGAGCCCGCATCCGATACACTTTTCCGGGTTGATCTCAAAGATCACGAGGTGTTTGCACTTACCGGACCGGCACTTCTTGTCCCGAATGTGTTCCAGATACTCATCCCGGAAATTCTTCACCGTGGAAAGGGTGGGATTTGCCGCGGTACCTCCCAGCATACAGAGGGAAGCCTTGGTCATGGCCTTGCCGATGTCTTCAAGTTTATCCAGGTCTTGATCTTCACCGTTGCCCCGGGCGATTTTTTCCAGAATATTGAGGATCTGGGTGGTACCGATCCGGCAGGGGGAACACTTGCCGCAGGATTCATCCACACAGAAATCCATGTAGAACCGGGCAACGTCCACCACACAGTCGTCCTCGTCCATAACGATCATACCGCCGGAACCCATCATGGAGCCCATAGCGGTGAGGCTTTCATAGTCGATGGGAGTATCCAGGGCCTTTTCGGTAAGGATCCCCCCGGAGGGACCGCCAGTCTGGACCCCCTTAAATTTTTTCTGGTTTTTGATGCCGCCGCCGATTTCAAAGATGATCTCCCGGAGGGTGGTGCCCATGGGAACTTCCACCAGCCCTGAATTCTGTACCTTCCCGGTCAGGGCGAAAACTTTGGTCCCCTTGGACTTTTCCGTACCGATGGATGCAAGCCAGTCGCCGCCCCGGGTCATCACCACCGGAATATTGGCCAGGGTCTCCACGTTGTTGATCACCGTGGGCTTGCCCCAAAGACCCTGGACCGCCGGGAAGGGAGGTTTGGGAACGGGCATACCCCGCTGCCCCTCCAGGGATTTGATCAGGGCCGTCTCCTCCCCGCAGACAAAGGCCCCGGCCCCGAGGCGGATTTCAATGTCAAAATCAAACCCCGATCCCAGGATATCCTTGCCCAAAAGACCGTAGTTTTTGGCTTGGTTCAGGGCTATCTGAAGCCGCTTGATAGCCAGGGGATATTCAGCCCGGATATACACATACCCCTGGCGGGCGCCGATGGTTTTACCGCAGATGGTCATGGCCTCGATGATCGAATGGGGATCTCCTTCGATGGTAGACCGGTCCATGTAGGCGCCAGGGTCCCCTTCGTCGGCGTTGCAGACCACGTATTTGATATCCCCCGAAACCTTGCGGGTCAGATCCCATTTAAGCCAGGTGGGGAACCCCGCGCCGCCCCGGCCCCGGAGTCCGGATTTTTTTAGTTCCTCGATCACTTCTTCCGGTTTTAAATCGAAAAGGGCCTTTTCAAGGCCGATATACCCCTCCCGGGCGATATATTCATCGATATTTTCCGGGTTAATCGCTCCGCAGTTTCTGAGGACCACCCGGACCTGTTTCTGGTAAAATTCGATATCCTCCACCGCGCCAGTGCTTTTTTTCTCTGTTTTGTATAAGAGCCGGGATACTTCCCTGCCTTTGATTATCTGTTCCGCGATGATCTCCGGGGCGTCTTCCGGCTTAACTTCCACATAAAAGGAATCTTCCGGAAGGACCTTAACGATGGGGCCTTTCTCACAAAACCCGAAACAGCCGGTCTTAACTATCTGCACCTGATCCGCTACCCCTTGCTTTTCCGCCTCGGCGATGAGTTTTTCGTATATTTCGACTCCCTTGTTGGATTCACAGGCGGTTCCTCCACAGGTAAGGATATAATGATTGTATGCCATGGATGTCCCCCCTTACCTAACACCCGCCGGGGATTGGTTCAGAATATGCCCATCCAGAAGCTCCCGGCCGATAATATGTTTTTTTACGATTTCTCCCGCGACTTTGGCATCCACCGTACCATAGGTAACCGTGGGCATTCCGGGAACCACCACTTCCACCGTGGGCTCCGAACTGCAAAGTCCCATGCAGCCGGTCTGGCGGATTAATACCTTATCCACCAGATTTTCCACATCCGTGGCTTGAATAAAAGCATCCAGGGTATTTTTCGCCCCCGCGGCAAGCCCGCAGGTCCCCATGCCCACAATAATCTGAATGTCCTTACCGGCGCTTTCCCGCCTTCTCAGATCATTTTTTTTTGAATCCCTCAGCTGACGCAGCTGCTCCAAACTCAATTTTGCCATAATCCTGCTCCTCTCCCTCTTCGTCTTCTTCCAATGATTTAAGATACCGATCCAATAAAATCAAAGATACCGCATCTTCCAGATTCCCCAGAACTTCCTGAAGCTCCGATTTACTGGTTTTATAGGATTTCCCCCCCCCTCCCGTATAACGGGATCGATGGATACTTATTTCCTCGGGACCGGCAAATAACATTACCGTCCTGAGCATCCCCGAAATATCCCCCACCGGGGGCGTATCAATCAGGGTTAAGTCAAACCATGCCGTTACTATGGTTCCGCTGTCTTTTTCCGAATGTAAATCATAGCCCCCCCCGGATTGCAGCGCGGTCTGGATAAGAAAGGGGATGCCTAATCCTACCTTTCTGTGGGGGTGTTTCTTTCCATCACTTATAAAGGGATCAACCGCCCGTTCCAATTCGTGCTCATTCATCCCCCGGCCATTATCTTTAAGGATGAACCGGAATTCTTTATCCGTTTCCCGGACTTCCAATTCCACCAGGGATGCCCCCGATTCAACCGCATTTTGAGTAATGTCAATAACGAGGTCGCTCAGGGTAAAGTACATCGCAAAAAAACCTCCGGATTGTGGTGAAAATACGCCGTAAGATACGGGGTTCCTAAGTATTCTGGTATTTAGCGATTATCTCCGGAAGTTGTTCCTTGTTAAGCTTCCCGTAGGTATCCCCCCCCACGGTTATAACCGGGGCAAGGCCGCAGCACCCTACACAACGAACCGGATCGATGGAAAAAAGTCCATCCTCGGTTACTCCCCCCTCACCTATACCGAGTATGCTCCGGGCCTCGTCGATAAGGTCCTGGCCGCCTTTAAGATAGCAGGCGGTTCCTAGGCACACGGAGATCTTATGTTTCCCCGGTTTGGTGGTCTTAAAAAAATGGTAAAAGGTAATAACCCCATAGATCCGCGCCAGGGGAATTCCCGTGAGTTTTGAAAGTTTTTCCGCCGCAGACCGGGAAATATAACCAAAAGTTTCCTGGGTCTTATGCAGAATCATGATCAGACTGCCTGGTTTTACCTTCCATTCATTGATAAATGCCGATAACTCCTGGGAGAATTCAATATCCCCCTGACTATCCACATCCCGAGTTAGCGTTGCTTCAGCGGTCGCCATGGACACCCCCATTCATATAGATAAAAAATTATCATATTATAGTTACTTATATTTTAATGCTATTTAAGGAATTAGACAAGCCGCCAAATGCCGACATTTTTATCTATAAATATTTATTTATTGTTAGATGAGACTTACTTTAAAAGAGCCCCCCGATATCAATGGTTTTGGCCGAGGGGTTTGTTGATAAATGCCGGAATGGAGCCTTTCAGATCCATGGAAAGGGCGGTAAGAGCCTTGTCCAGGGCTTGGAGGACCCAAGATGAAGCTTTGTCCAAGAGGGCGAAATAGATGGTCCAGCCGGTTTTTCCGGCTTCTGCTGCCTCTGAAGGCGGGATACTCGTCCAGGATCCGTGATTTTTCGCCTTTTCCGGCTTTCTGGTAACGGGAAGCGTACTCCGCCGCTATCTTTTTTCTCTGCCATGGTAAACCCTATTCGTTCCTCCTGACTCGGTCCGGATAGTGTCCCCATGGTTAGATTTAACGTGGCGCAATTTGGCCCCTTGATATTATCTTCTCCCCGTGATACCGTATTTAACAATTCAGTTTTTAAGGAAGTTATTGTATGAATACCTTTGTTTTTTCTCTGCTGATGGGAGTTTCGGGAGGTTCCGGCGGAACCGGAAGTCCCGGTGATATTTTTACCACCCTGATACCCTTTGCGCTGATTATCGCAATTTTTTATTTTCTCATAATCAGGCCGCAAAATAAAAAACAAAAAGAAACCCAGCGTATGCTGTCGGCCCTTAAAAAGGGTGATAAAATCGTTACCATCGGTGGTATTCATGGGGTAATCCATAGTATAAAGGAAAAGGACTCTTCGGTAGTGGTGAAGATAGATGAAAACACCAAGCTGGAATTCAGCCGTAGTGCCATTTCCACGGTCGTAGGCTCCGCTAAGGCCGATAAAGAAAAAATCGAGGATAAAAAAACCGAATCATCCGGGGATGAGTCAAAAGCGGAAGATGAGACAGGGGAAAACCCGGACAATAATTAAAATCCGGGACGCAAAACCGGAGTAAAGCCCGGATTCATAACACGTTATGTTGGAGTAGATACATGAGTAAACGGTATCGGTTCTTCATCATCCTTATTACGATGGTGGTGTGTTTTGTTTTTTTATTTCCAACCATCCGTTGGTATTTTCTGGAGAAGAAGGAAGATCAGGCCTTAGCGTTAGGTTCCCGGGAGCAAATTAAGTTGTATGCCTCCCAAACAGCCCGGGCGGATTTACAGGAACTGGTTAAAGCGGCCCGGGCGGGAGAAGAAGTACCGGAACGTTTGAATTTTTTAGAGATCCAGGCAAAAAAGATCCGTAAGGATACTAAAACTCCGGCCCCTCCCCAATGGGACGCCCAGGGGGTTCTCTCTTCTTTTTCGGGAAGGCAGGAAGCCCTGGATGCTATCGAAACCTATTACCGGGAACGGTATTTTGATCTCAAGGATCTCCAGAAAAACGCTGTTCAGCTTGGGCTGGATCTTTCCGGAGGGATGAGCATCGTTTTGCAAACCGATTTGACCGGCCGTGAAGAGCGCCTCGGCAGGTCTTTAACCGAAGCGGACCGGACCGAGGCGATAGACCAGGCCCTGGAGGTTCTTAACAGCAGAATCGACCGGTTCGGCCTTACCGAACCGGTTATCCGCCGCCAGGGAACGGACCAGATCTACGTGGAAATCCCCGGCGCCGCGGATCCGGAGCGGATCAATTCCATCATCATGGGTAAGGGTAATCTGGCCTTTCACATTGTGGATCGGGAAGCTGCCGCCGCCTTTAACGCCTATTATAATTCCCATCCCACCACCACCTTTGATACCGAAGGAAATCTGTTGGATCCCACCATCATACCCTCCGATGTGGTTATCCGGGGGGTTTACGGTAAAGACCGGTACGGCTTGGATGAATTTACCGGTTATACGGCGATAAAAAAAGAGGTGGGCCTGGATGGAAACCATATCCAGAGCGCCATCGTGGATCGGAATTCCCTGGACGGTAAGCCGGAAGTTACCTTCATGCTGGATTCTGCGGGGGGCGAAATCTTCTATCAACTTACCTCGGCCCATGTGGGGGAGCCCCTGGCCATCGTATTGGATGACCGGGTTAAATCCCAGGCCACCATTACCACCGCCATACGGGAAGCGGTACGCCTCACCGGGTTTGGGCTGGAAGAAGCCAATAACATAGCCCTTACCCTGCGAACCGCCGCCCTGCCGGTGGAATTGGAAGTGGTAACCCAACAGGCCATTGGAGCCTCCATGGGGGAAGATACGGTTCGTCAGGGACTTTATGCCCTTATCGGAGGGCTCGTGGCGGTAATGGCCTTTATGCTTTTTTATTATAAAATCGCCGGAATCAATGCGGTAATCGCCCAGATCCTCAATATTTACCTGATGTTTAGTGTACTTTCGGCTTTTAACTTTACCCTGACCCTGCCGAGTATAGCCGGGTTTATTTTAACCATTGGTATGGCGGTGGACGCCAACGTTATTATCTTTGAACGGATGAAGGAGGAACTCCTCCTGGGGAAAAGTCGGAAGGCGGCGGTGGATGCGGGGTTTAACAAGGCTTTTTGGGCAATCATGGACTCCAATATAACCACCTTTATCGCGGCGCTGTTCCTCTCCCAGCTCGGGTCCGGACCTATTCAGGGTTTTGCGGTGAGCCTTGCCATCGGAGTATTTTCTTCGGTATTTACCGCCCTTTTTGTATCCCGGCTTATATTTGATTTTGGTACGGACATACTGGGAAGCAAAAAACTCAGCGTCAGTTGGAGGATCAAGGGATGAAGCGTATCGTACATTTTTCCAAGGCCTTTTTTCCCGCCGCCATACTATCGACGGCTTTGATAATCCTGGGGATCATCGGCTACATGAGGCCGGAGAACGGCGGGTTTAACCTGGGGGTTGATTTCCAGGCGGGACTCATTCAGGAAGTGCAGTTTGCCCCTACCGCCTTTAGCTTGACCTATACGGGGTTGGGTAACGCTTCGATTTCCATGGATCGTTCCGGCCTCTATATCGTTATCTCCGGTTCCGGGGTTGAAGGGACCACCCATTCATTCCCCTATGTTGAATATAAGACCATCGGTTCCCTCCTGGGAGGTATCCGGGATAAGGGTGTGGAGGGCCTTACGGTTTTGGACGAGCCTTCCCTAGGTAATATTCCTTCCCAATCCCTGATCCAAAGCGCCCAGGGAAATCCCCAACTGAGTTCGGTTCCCTATGGAATTCATTATCTTCCCCCGAACGCCCCTTCCATTGGCATAGACGAGGTCAGGCTCGCCCTGCTTCCCCTGGGTACGGTATCCGTTCAGGTATTGGGATTGGACGAGGAACGGCGGTTTATGATCCGGATGGAGGACAGTGAAGTAAACAGCAAAGAGGGGGTTCCCGCAGAAAAAATAATCAGTACCCTGGAGGCAAATTTCGGCGTAGGCGGGGTGGCGGTTACCCGGTCCGATTATGTGGGTTCCCGGTTTTCCAAGCAGTTAACCGATCAGGCGGGCCTCCTCATGGGCCTTACCCTCCTCCTCATCCTTATCTATTCGTCGATCCGGTTTAAGCCCCAATTTGCCATCGGGGCGGTCCTTGCCATCGCCCACGACGCCCTTATCATGGTGGCCTTTATTACCTGGACCAGGATGGAATTCAATACCACTACCATTGCCGCCATCTTAACGATCCTGGGATATTCCATCAACGATACCATTGTTATTTTTGACCGGATTCGGGAGACCCGGCGGATTTATCCGGAGGATAGTTTCATCAATGTTCTGGATCGGTCCCTCTCGGAAACCTTGGGAAGGACGGTCATTACCACAGTGACCACCATGCTGGCGGTCTTTTCCCTCTTCATCTTTACCACCGGTTCAATGAGGGATTTTGCCCTGGCCCTCCTGGTGGGCATGATCTCCGGGGTTTATTCGACCATATTTATCGCCTCGGGGTTCACGAGTTTTTGGGAAAATGCGGTCCTTAAACGGCGGGCAAAAAAGCTCAACGCCGGCCCCCTGTCGGTACCGTCAAAGGCATAAGGAAGGGTAAAAAACCGCCGGTGAAGGTAATCAGAGCCCGGATTCTGGGTTTTTGTATGGGGGTACGCCGGGCGGTGGAAGTAGCCCTGGATGAGGCGGAGGCCGTTTCAAAGTTTATGCCCCTCTATACCCTGGGCCCGCTGATCCATAATCCCCAGGTTCTGGAGACCTTGAAGGATCGGGGGATAGAGATCCTGCCGGAAGGTAACTTTGGTGATCTCCAGGGAAAAACGGTCCTTATCCGGGCCCATGGGGTGAATCCCCAGGTAGAGGAAAAACTTCTCGCCGCCGGAGCGCGGGTACGGGATGTTACCTGCCCCCGGGTCAAGAACAGCCAAATGAAGGCCTGTTCGTTAACCGGGGCGGGGTATTGCCTTTTTTTAGCCGGTGAAAAAGATCACGGGGAAATAATCGGCATCCAGGGCTACGCGCCGGATTGCATGGTGGTGGCCGGCCCCCCGGACGCGGAAGCGGCGGCGGAAAAACGCTACCGGCAGACCCCCCGGGCAAAGACCGCCCTTTTGGGGCAGACCACCTTATCCGCCGATGAATACAGGACCATCGGGGAGGGGATCCGAAAATGGTTTCCGGAACTTAAAATCATTGATACCATTTGCGGGGCTACCCGGGACCGGCAAGACGCCCTGAAGGAACTCTGCGCCCAGGTGGACGCGGTGATCATCGCCGGGGGGAAATCTTCCGCCAATACCCGGCGGCTTCTTTCCATCGCCCAATCCTTGCGCAAACCCGCGTGGCTAGTGGAAAATGAGGGGGAAATCCCCGGAGAAATCGGAGCTTATGCCGTGGTAGGACTCAGTGCCGGGGCTTCAACCCCGGACGCCGTCATTAACGCGGTTGAAAAGGCCCTGTGCGGCCGCTAATTAGTGTCTGTCCACAAAGTCGGTTACTTTGTGGACAGACCTTGCATTTTCTCGCCTAAAGGCTGCGAAAATGCGGTTTTCAAGGTAGTCTGTCCATAATGTGTCTACATTATGGA
>JAISOO010000063.1 GCA_031275595.1 Spirochaetaceae bacterium
AGTCGGTTACTTTGCGGACAGACCTTGCATTTGCTCCCGTTTTGTACCAAAACGGTGCGCAAAATGCCTATTTTAAGGTAGTCTGTCCATAATGTGTCTACATTATGGACAGACACTAATTAAAGAAAGGCCCTTGGAAATGTCCGGGAAGCGGCCTGCTTCCCGAATATCCCCATTCAGGCGGCTTTCCCGGGCTTTTCGGGACTCCGCTGTCGCTCCGGCCCCGATGTTGCGCCCCCCGGAGGAGGCCGTACATAGGCGCCGGCTTTTTGCCTTTCCGGCCATGCCGCTCCCCCGCGGGCTTCGCGGGTAAGGCCCAAAAGCAAACGCCCATGGGGGGCCGCACCCCTCCAATCCCTCGCGCGGCAGCTTTACCACGGTTACCGGCAAATGGTGCAGTGCCGGCCGGCCGTCAATGTTGTTGCCTTCATCGGGTATCGGGGCTTTTTTCCGTTTTCGCCTTCCTCCCCGCTATCTGGAGTACCGCCACCGCGATAATCAGAACCAGCCCGATGAGGTCACTCCTCAGTCCGGGTTCGATCAGGAGAAGTCCTCCCGCGATGGCCGCAATCCGCTCGGGGTGGCTCACCTTCCGCAGCATATACCCTTCAAGCCCCACCGCAAGGCCCAGCATCCCGAAGCAGGAGGTAACCACAATCCGGATGACCTCCAGGGGGGTGGTGTCAATAAAAAGCATGGAAGGGCTAAACACGAAAATATAGGGGATGATAAAGGCGGTAATGGCAAGCCTGGTGGCGGTAACCCCGGTTTTGATGGGATTCGCCTTGGCGATGGCCGCCCCCGCATAGGCCGCCAGGGCCACCGGGGGGGTAATATCCGCCACGATCCCAAAGTAAAAGACGAACATATGAGCCGCCAGTACCGGGACCCCCATACGGACCACGATAGGAGCGGTAATAGTGGCCATGATCACATAATTGGCGGTCGTGGGGATCCCCATGCCCAGGATGAGGCAGGCGATCATGGTGAGGACCAGGGCGAGGAAGAGGCTGTTATTGGCTACCGTGAGGAGCAGGGAGATTAAAACCTGACCGAGCCCGGTAAGGGACACGATCCCCACCACCACCCCGGCGATAGCGCAGGCCATGGCCACCCCCACGGTATTCCGGGTGCCGTTTCCCAGGGCTTCCACAAAAGAGGCCGGGGTAAACCGGGTGTCCCGCCGGAAAAAACTTACGATGATCGACGCGAGGATGGCAAAACAGGCGGCATAGGCCGGGGTGAACCCCAGGGTCATGAACCCTACCAGGATAAGCACCGGCAGGAAAAGGTAGCCCTTAACAAAGAGGAGCTTCCCGAAATGGGGGATCGATTCCCGGGGCAGCCCCTTAAGCCCCAGTTTCTTCGCCTCAAAGTGGATCATCAGAAAGATCCCGGTAAAATACAAGGCCGCGGGCAGGATGGCGGAAACGGCGATCACCGGATAGGGGATGTTGGTCAGTTCCGACATGAGGAAGGCCGCCGCTCCCATGATGGGGGGCATGATCTGGCCCCCGGTCGAAGCCGCCGCCTCCACCGCGGCGGCAAATTCCGGCTTATATCCGGTTTTTTTCATCACCGGAATGGTGACGCTCCCGGAGCCCACCGTATTGGCCACGGAACTCCCCGAATACATCCCTTCCATGGCGCTGGCGATGACCGCCACTTTGGCGGGCCCCCCCGAGGCGAATCCCGCCACGGAATTGGCCAGATCGATAAAAAAGGTGGCGATCCCCGACTTTTCCAGAAAGGAAGCGAGGAATATAAAAAGCACGATAAAGGTGGAACACACCCCGATGGGCGTACCGATGATGCCGTCGGTGGTGTAGAAAAGCTGGTGAACCACCCGGCGGAGGGAAAAACCCGCCGCAAAGGCGTAGGTGATAAATCCGGCGGCCACCACCAGAATGGGAATCCCCACCACCCGGCGGCAGAGTTCCGCCAGGGTGATTATCCCGATGATACCCATGAGGATATCCTGGGGGAGCAGCATCACCGCCCGGACGACGATGACCTGAAAATTAAGGGTATAATAAAAAAAAGCAACGGCCCCCGCCGTACCCAGGACCAGATCGTACCAGGGAATATGGTTCACCCGTTTCCGCATCCCCCGCTTGATGGGGTACAGGAGATACCCGATAAACACCAGGATCCCCAAAAACGCGCTCCGCCGGATCTGTTCCGGAAGGTTGGCGATGAGGGTAACCCAGAACACATAGAGGGTAAACAGCAGCAGCAGCCCCTTAACCAAATAATTGGGCAGCCCCGTAAACCGGCGGATGTTCGATTCCCGGTCAAACTGGGCGATAAGCTCCTCGGTTTCCGCCTCAGTCATAATAGGTATTGATTTATCATGGGTCATGTTTTCCCGCTCCTAATATACCCGGATCGTGATATGGGCATTTTTTCCACACCGTTCCCGCAGGCTGATCCGGTCGGCGTCGATATACAAGATATGATCCGAGACCGTCCCCACGATATAGGCCAGGGATTTGAAGGACCGGGTGAATCCGACAATCCGCATGGTCCCGTCTTCTTCCCGGATAAGCTGTTCCCCTTTCCCCGGTTCGGTCTGCATCCCCGCGCCGAAGGAACTGAACACCGCGGCGACCGCCGCAATCCGCCTTCCCCGGACTTGAAAAACCTCCCGGACCGGACTTTGATTAACCGAATGGACAAACTCAATGGCAAATTCCGTCCCTTCTTTAACCGGCCACCGACCGTAAAGAGCCCCCGACTCCGTATCGGTGATGACCAGTTTTTTGGGTAATCCCCGAAAAACCACGGCCCCCGATACCACGAGGACGGCTATAATGAGGTTACCCGCGATCCCATACCACCATCGCGGGATTCGGTCCGGATAAAACAATCAAAAATCCCGGGGCCTCCCGGCCGGAGGCCCCGCCTGCTACCGCAGGGCGCCGATTTCCTTAAAGTACCTCTCCGCCCCGGGGTGGAAGGGTATGGATATTCCCTCCACTCCGTAAGCAGGGGACAACTCCGTGCCCTTGGCGTGGGCGCTGATTATCTCATTCCGGCTTTCAAAGAGGTTCTTGGTAAGCCGGTATACCACATCATCGGAGAGCCTTTTACTCACCACAAAGGTGGCCTTGACCGCTACGGTTTTGACATCCTGGGTAATCCCCCGGTAGGTTCCCGCGAGAATGGGATACCGCGTATAAAAGGGATACTTCTGGATCAGCTGGGCCATGTGGGCGTCGTCGATTTCCAGGAGGACGATGTCCTTGCCGATGGCCAGATCCACCACCGCGGTGGTGGGGGCCCCGGCGGTGCAGAAAAAGGCGTCGAGCTTATTATCCCGCAGGGCATCGGCGGAAGCGCCGAAGCTGAGGTTCTGCTTGCCGATATCGTTAAAGGAAAGGCCGTAGGCTTCCAGGATCTGCCGGGCGTTAAATTCCACCCCGCTGCCGGCGTCCCCCACGGAAACGTTTTTGCCCCGGAGATCCGCCACTGTGCGGATTCCCGACGCGGGATTGGCGATGATCTGACACACTTCGGCATAGAGCCCCGCCATGGCGGTAAAGGAGGTGGTCTGTTCCCCGTTAAAAAGCTCCGTTCCCCGGTAGGCGTAATCCATCACATCGTTCTGGACAATAGCCAACTCCACCTCCCCGGCGGTGATAAGCTGAATATTCGCCTTGGAAGCCCCGGTGGACTGAATGGTGATGGGGATCTGGGTTTTTTCCGTCAGGATCTGCCCCACCGCAGAGCCGTAGGCGTAATAGGTACCGGTATTTCCCCCGGTAGCCATCCGAATCTGTTGATCCGCCCCCCGGGCATGAAGCCCCAGGGTCAGGGCAGCCAGCATTGCCATAGCGCAAAAAAGGGTCTTTTTCATCGTATTTCCTCCAGAATGAGCATCTCGCAAGAATCTCCAATGGGCTGAAAATCCTTCCGTTTACTATACCCATCCGGGCCAGAAAAGGCAACCGCCTTCAAAAAAAAGGAACCTCCGGAACCCCCCGCCGGGGTCCCCAAGGTTCCCTCAAGACACTCGAGGCTTTCCCAAAAACTAAAGTTTTGGGAAAGCCTCGCTTTTTTCCGGATTACCGGGTTCCGCTCCTTTCTTCCCCATGGATGGGAGGGATGGTCAGGATCATTCCCGGCACAATGAGGTGGGGGTTATCCGGTTGGGGGAATTTATCCTTATTGCTCTCATAAAGCCGGGGCCACTGGTGGGGATCCCCGTAGACAAAATCAAACTCCGCGATCCTCCAGAGGCAGTCCCGCCGCTGAAGATTGAGTTTAACCTCGTAGAAAGCGGCCAGGCCGCCTGTGGGAGGATGCGGAGCGGCGGCCACAGCCGGATAGAGGGTTTCAAAATTTAGGAGGAGTTCCACCACTTTTCTTGAATCGGGGATGCTGTCTTCGTATTCCCGGGCGTTAAACCGGGTTTCGGCGGATTTAAAGTAAGAGGCGGCCTCGTCATAGACCGCGGCGGCCTTGTTCCGCAGGTTGACCCGGGTAGCCAGATCCATCCGGGCTTTGGCCGCCACATAGGCCGAGCGGGCCCGGTAGGCCAGGAGCATCTCTTCGATATATTTCTTGGAACGGGCGGCATATTCTTGGGACTGCAGGGCATATTCGGTCGCCCCGTCATAGTCCCCCGCGTCCAGGGCCTGCTGGGAACGGGTGGCGTATTCCACGGATTTTTTATAATACTCGTTGTTTTCCAGGGATTGGGCGGCCAGACCGGCCCCGGCCAAAAGGGATAACAGGACAATGCCCAGGTATAGTTTTTTCATCGGGAGGTTCCTTGCCGGTTATCTTCGGCCTGCTGTCGATCAAATTCGGCGGCGTCATCTTCTACGGTTTTAATCACTTCCCGGGCCCGGGACAACTGCCGCTGGGCTTCTTCCCGTTTGACTACCGCCTCGTCATAGGCCGTGAGGAAAGCCGTTTCCGCTTCCAGGTATTTCCCTATGCCGTCGGGAGAACCCGCGGCGGCCAGGGATTCCGCTTCCGTATAGGTGGAAAAAGCGGCATTATACCGGGCTTTGACGGATACGTCCGCTTTAACCGATTTGGCCTTGTCCATGGCGCTCACGGCCCGGGCCTTGGCCTCCGTAAAATCCATTGATTTCTGCCGGGACGGGGCTGCCGGGGCCGGTTGGGAAGACGCCGGGGGTTCCGCCTGCGGGGACGAGGCACAGGAAAATAAAAATCCCAGCAGAACCAATAAAAGTCCGGACTTTTTCAAAATACCGGATTTTGAAAAAGTAAGCATGGGCCCGTTTTTCCCCAGATCTCCAAACCCGACCGGGTTTTGAAAAAGCTTCGGGCCTCGAAAAATACTTTTTTTCATCCTTAAAAAACTCCTCTGTTTTTCCTTTTGAGGCTGTTTCAAAATCCGGTAGTCCGGCGGGACTATGATTTGGGAACAGCGACCTTGGATTTAAGGGAAAAAGAGGGTCAGGCCGCTTTTCCCCTGGGGAACCTTTGAAAACTTTCGTTTTTCAGCGGTTTTCTTACGTTATTTACTATAATATAGGGAACCATGGGTTGTATAAGAGAATTCCTTGATTTTTTGGATAAATCAACGGCGTTATTCGGAAACTTCAGCGCCCGGACAAATTCCGCTCGAAACCGGATTGGCCGGCGGAACAGCGCAGCCTTGACGGGAAATTACAAGACCCGTGAGAGACCCCGCGGGGTTCCCCGGGAGCCTTTGGGTTCATAAATTTTCCAAAACCTTCCGGTCAATTTGCAAAAACCGCTCCACCAGTACCGGATCAAACTGTTTGCCCGCCTCTTTGCCGATAACAGCCACCGCTTCGTCGTGGCTAAGCCGGGGCCGGTAGGAACGGTCATTCGAGAGGGCGGAATAGGCATCCGCAATGGCAATGATCTTGGATTCCAGGGGGATCTCCTCGGACATGCGCCCGTAATACCCATTCCCGTCCACCCGTTCATGATGGTACTTAACCCAGTCGCTTATTTCGCTAAAGCAGGTTTTGTCCAGCATCTCCTTGCCGGCGGCAGGGTGGGTTTTAATCAGGGCCCATTCTTCACCGGTGAGTTTTTCCTGCTTGCGGAAAATTTCCGCGGAAATATTGATCTTGCCAATATCGTGGAGAAGGGCCGCATCCAGGAGTTTCTCCCGGTTCAGTACATGCTTAAATTCTTTGAGCTGGTCATAAAAAAGGCCCACAATGTCATACACATGCTTGGAATGGGCCCTGGTACAAAAATCCCGTAAATCTATGACGTCTACAAAGGCCCGGATCGCTTCCAGCGTCTTTTCCCGAAGCATCAACGCCGTCTGGGCCTGGTTTCTCACCGTGAACAACACATATAACGCCCCTACGTGAAAAATAACGGCCAGGATAGTGTAGAGTACGTCCGGATTCCGCAGGATGCTGTCCGCCAAGGCGGTAAGCAACCCCCCGACAAAGAGATAAAGCAGGCCGAGATTAATCCGGTATCCGGATTGCAAGGCCCGATAGGAGTAATAACCCGGCAGTTTTTGGTACTCTGCCACGGCAATGATCATCAAAACACAGCCCGATCCGGTAGCCAGACAACTTATTACCTTTAAAACCACCTGCATTTACCTCTTGCCGCGGGTTTCATTATAGCTGATCCCCGGTCCCGCCCGGGGCAGCGTGGGCTCGACGCGGTCAAACGTTCCCCGGGCCGTCCCCCAGGATAGTTCCGCCTCCGATCACATAGTCCCCATCGTAGAGAACCGCCGCCTGGCCCGGGGTAATGGCCCGCTGGGGTTCGTCAAAGTCAATACGGATGCTGCGGGGTCCCACTTGTTCCGCCACGGCTCCCTGCTCGGCCTGGAGATACCGGGTTTTAACCCTTACCCGCCGGGGTCTTTCCAGGGCGGCACCGGCGATGAGGTTACAGTCCCCGGCCGTAAGGGAACGGGAATAAAGGCTTTCCTCGGGTCCCAGGGTAAGGGTGTTATCCGCCGCGGATTTGGCGGCAACGTACATGGGCAGGGGAAAAGAGATACCCATCCCCCGCCGCTGGCCGATGGTATAGCGGATAAGCCCCCGGTGCCTGCCCAAAACCGCCCCTTCCCGGTTGATGATGTTTCCCCCCTCCGGCTGTTTTCCCGTATAGGTTTCGATAAACCGGGGATAATCCCGGTCGGGGACGAAACAGATGTCCTGGCTGTCATGTTTTTTCGCGTTGACAAAACCCTGGGCCAGGGCGATTTCCCGGACCTCCCCCTTGGTTTTATCCCCCAGGGGAAGAACCGTATGGGCCAGCTGTTCCTGGGTCAGGCAGTAGAGAACATAACTCTGATCCTTTTTGCTGTCCCGGGCCTTCTTCAACAAAAAACGGCCGCTTATGGGGTCCTTCTCAATCCGCGCGTAGTGGCCGGTAACAAGGGTTTCAAAACCAAGCTGTTGGGCCCGCCGCAGGAGGCTCTCAAATTTGATGTACCGATTGCAGTCGATACAGGGGTTCGGGGTGCCCCCCTTTTCATAGGTTTCGATAAAGCGGCGGATCACCTGGTCCCTAAAATCCCCGGAAAAATTAAGGACATAATGGGGCATATCCATGTGGTAGGCCACATTCCGGGCGTCCTTGATGTCCTCCAGGGAACAGCAGGAATGGTTTTTCTTCAACCCCAGATCATCATTGGTAAAAAGCTTGAGGGTAATGCCGATACAGTCGTAGCCTTGTTCCTTCATAATCCACGCCGCCACAGAGCTGTCCACCCCGCCGCTCATGGCGATCACCGCTTTTCCCTTCATCGTAAATTCCGATCCTGAAATTACGCTGGCCCTTTAGGAAGAAGCCGTTTCCGCCATAAAGGCGTTGACCGAAACCTCGCAGGACCGCATGGCCAGGATCGTCTTTTCGATCAGGGTGTCCAGATCCCAGCCGAGCATGGCCGTCCCCTTTTCAATAACCGGCCGGGAACAGCCCGCGGCAAAGTTGGCGGCCTTGTATTTCTTTTTTACCGATTTAACTTCCATATCCTGAACGCTTTTGGAGGGCCTGATGATCGCCGCCGCCCAAATAAGCCCGGTAAGCTCATCCGCCGCGTAGAGTACCTTTTCCATAGGATGTTCCGGTTTTATCTCCACGGTGAGTTCATAGCCGTGGCTGCACACCGCGTGGATCAGGGCGTCCCCGGCGCCGGCGGCCTTGAGCAGTTCCGGAGCCTTGAGGCAATGCTCATCGGGGTACTGCTCAAAGTCAATGTCGTGGAGGAGGCCCGCGATACC
>JAISOO010000073.1 GCA_031275595.1 Spirochaetaceae bacterium
GGGAACAGACGGAACATAACGCGGGACGGTAAACCGTATCCCGAATAGACAGTATGGGTCATGGCTTCCTTTTTTGCCTCCCTGCGGGTCAATATGGCAACAACACGGGCGGATTTTTATCCGCCGCTGTTATTCAGTTTGCTACAATCCTGGAAAAAAAACAATAGTTTTCCAAAAAAAATACCAAAATTCCCGCAAAATTTCGCAGCGGTCTACGCTGCGCCTTTGCGGTTTTTTATCTTTGTAATATCTCATATCAGGCTATTGAACGTAAGTACGGTACGAGCGGTTTGCCGCGCCTCAGCGTAAAATCATAGGGAAAAGCCTCCCCGGGCTGAATTTGCAACGCGTTCCCTTGTATAACCGGATTCAATATACTATACTGAACACAAGAAAGGGTTTTGGTTTGTTATGAAAGACGGGCGTGTCTTGCGGACGCGCCGTATTACTCGTTTAACGGGGGCAGGTGTTGATAAAAGGCTTAACCCAAAGGGTACAACGGCTTTTGTATATTGACGCGCAGGAAGAGGCCCGGCGGTATAACTCGGATCAACTTTTGCCGGAACATATTATTGTTTCCCTCCTCAGAGAGGGGGGGGGAGTCGCCTGTAAAGCCCTGATGTACCTCAAGATAGATCTGTTGGAATTCAGGCACGCTCTGGAAAACGAAATTCCCCGGATGCCCGGCTCGCTGCTCCATGGGGACGTGCCTGCCGCCAAACGGACTAAATCCATGTTGGACGCGGCGGGGGAAGAAGCCCGGAACATGGGGAATGATTATATCGGTACCGAACATATCCTGTTTGCCGCCATGCGGGAACAGAATTCTCCCATCCAGATCTACCTCTATCAACGGAGCCTGGATACGGATATGCTCCGGGTGGTGGTACAAACCAATTTTAACCGGCGGCTGAATTCCAGAGACGCCGGGGTGTACCGTTATCCCGATGGGTACGAGTCCTATTATCTGCGGAGAGACGACGGTCCCCGGGATGAACATCCCATTGTTCATGGAGGCAGACCCATCCCGGTTACCTACCCTGTGCTGACCCCGACGCTGGATGAGTTTTCCCGGGATCTTACCGGTCAGGCAAAGGCGGGGAAACTCGATCCCGTGGTGGGCCGGCGTAAGGAAATTGAGCGGGCGGTCCGGATCCTTGCCCGGCGGACCAAAAATAACCCGGTTCTGGTGGGGGAGCCCGGCGTGGGAAAAACCGCCATTGTGGAGGGCCTGGCCCGGTTTCTGGTGGGGGAGGATGTGCCCGATGCCCTGGCGGGCCGGCGGATCCTCTCCCTGGACCTCGGTTCCGTGGTAGCGGGTACCAAATACCGGGGGGAGTTTGAGGAACGGCTTAAAAAGATCATGAAGGAAATCGTCCAGGCGGGGAATGTGATCCTCTTTATCGATGAGATCCATACCATTATCGGCGCGGGGGGCGCCGAAGGGACCATCGACGCCTCAAACATGCTCAAACCCGCCCTGTCCCGGGGGAATATCCAGTGTATCGGCGCCACCACCCTGGGGGAATACCGTAAACACTTTGAAAAGGACGCCGCCTTGGAACGGCGTTTTCAGGCGATTCTGGTGGAGGAACCCGGCTTTGACGAAACCCTGGCAATACTCCGGGGCCTGCAGAAACATTACGAGGAATACCACCGGGTACATTATACCGGGGAAGCGGTTTATGCCGCGGCACAGATGGCCCAGCGGTATATCACCGGCCGTTTTATGCCCGACAAGGCCATAGACATCCTGGACGAAGCCGGGGCCATGCGGAAGTTGGCGGACAACGGCCAGCCCCCGGAAATTGCCGGCATTGAGCATGAGATACGGCAATTAACCGAAGAAAAAAGCGTCCTGGTAACGGCCCAGGATTATGAGCGGGCCGCGGACGTGCGGGACAAGGTGCGGAATCTGCGGATCCGCCTGGAAACCGCCCGGGACGCCTGGGAGCGGGCGGAAGGAAGTGAGTGGGGGGTGGTAGAGGAGGCGGATGTCCGCCGGGTGGTGGCTGAAACCACCGGCATACCCCTTAACCGCCTTGAGAAGCAGGAATCCAAACGGCTCCTCAACATAGAGGATGAACTTCATAAATCCTTAGTCGGCCAGGATAACGCGGTTAAGCGGATCGCCTCGGCCGTCCGCAGGTCCCGGGCGGGGATATCCAGCCATTCCCGGCCCATGGGTTCCTTCATATTCCTGGGACCCACCGGAGTGGGGAAAACGCTCCTGGCCAAGAGCCTGGCGGAGTACCTCTTTGGCAGCGGGGATTCCCTGGTCCGGATCGATATGTCGGACTTTATGGAAAAACACAACGCGTCCCGGCTGGTAGGGGCGCCCCCGGGGTATATCGGTTACGAGGAGGGGGGGGTCCTGACCGAGCGGATCCGCCGGAACCCCTACCGGGTGGTGCTTTTTGACGAAATCGAAAAGGCCCATCCCGATGTGTTTAACCTCCTTTTGCAGGTGTTGGAGGAAGGGGAACTCCGGGACAACCTGGGGCATACGGTGAGCTTCCGGAATACGGTGATCATTATGACCAGCAACGCCGGGGTACGGGAAATCTCCCGGGATTCCCGGCTGGGGTTCTCTTCCGGAACGGGGATCATGAATCCCCGGGAAATCGAAGCCGCGGCCCTTTCGGAGCTGCGCCGGCTCTTTAACCCCGAATTTATCAACCGCGTGGACGATGTGGTGATTTTCCATGCCCTGGACACAAAACAGGTGGAGGCCATCCTGGATATTCAGTTAAAGGAACTGGCCTGCCGCCTCGAAGAGCAGGGGTATTCCCTGCGGATCCTTCCCGCGGCCCGGCGGCTCCTGGTGGAGAAGGGCTGGGATCCCAAATACGGCGCCCGGCCTATGCGCCGGACCATCCAGAAGGAACTGGAGGATCCCCTGTCGCTCTTGATCCTGGAGGGGGACTATCCCTGCGGAACCGTTTTTGCCGCCGAGGGCCGGGAAGGAAAGATAAAATTCCGGCCCAAGATCGGCCCGGCGAAATATGCCGGGGGAGAAGGGGTGAAACAAACCGAGCCCCTGGCGGTCCTCAACTCCGGCCGTTAACGCTGTTTGCCTCCGCCGGTATCACCGTTACCATAAGCGTTTGATATGGTTTTGTTTGAGAACTCATCATATTTTCCGGATCACCCCCAAAAATTTTACCTTTTGGAAAGCTCCGATAGAAGCAGGATTCAGGAGAGCGCCATATATATGTGGTATGAAAAAGGATCGTTTTGCAATTTGCGATGTTACCGGCGGAGACTTCCTGGCATCCGGGCCCCGTTCCCTGCCCTTGTCCCAGCGCCCCCGGGAACGGTTAATCAAATTTGGGGCGGAAAGCCTGTCGGACCGGGACTTGTTGGCGATACTCCTCAACACGGGGGTTAAGGGAAAAAACGTCGGTATCCTGGCGGAAGAACTCCTTGACCGGCTTGAACAGAATAAGGAGATTCCTTCGGTTAAGGAGCTTATCCAGCTGACCGGGGTAGGGGAGTCTAAAGCCAGCGCGGTGGCGGCTATGCTGGAATTCGGCCGGCGGCGGTGGGGTATGACCGGTACCAAAATCGCTTCCCCCGGTGATATTTTTAATACCGTGCGCCACTACGCGGACCGCCGGCAGGAACGGTTTATCTGCCTCTCCCTGAACGGCGCCCACGAGATCCTGGCGGTCCGGGTGGTTACCGTGGGTCTCGTGAACCGGACCATCATCCATCCCCGGGAGGTATTTGCCGATCCCCTGTCGGACCGGTGCTGCGCAATCTGCGTCGCCCATAACCATCCCTCGGGGGAGCTTACCCCCTCCCCTGAGGACGACGAGGTTACCTCGACCCTCTGGAAAGCGGCAAAGATTCTGGGGATCCGGTTTCTGGATCATATTATTTTTTCCGCAAAGGCCTATTTCAGTTACAGCCAAACGGACAGGATGCCCCGGGATAATGCCCCCGTGCTTTTTCAGGGTTTTTAATGGGAGGCTTTCCCAAAACTTCAGTTTTTGGGAAAGCAACCTTGGATTTATGGGAAAAAACGGGCTTCAGACTGTTTTTTCAAGAGCCTTCCACAAAACCAACCGGGTTTTGGGAAAGGCTCATGGTTCACTGGTTACGAACCTCTTCCCGATCCGCCAGGGTTATCTCGGTTTTGCTGGTTTTCCCCCCCCGGATGAATTCCACCGCCACCTTTTCGCCGGGCTTATTATCCTCCCGGGCGGAATACAGATCCGCCAGGCTTTCCACCTTCATACCGTCCACGGAGGTGATGATGTCCCCCCCCAGGTAGATCACGCTGGAACCGTACCGGATGGGCTCGCTTCCCTGCCGGATCCCCGCCTGTTCGGCAAACCCGTTTCGTTTGGTCCGGGAAACCAGGAGCCCCGAAGAAACCGGGAGCTTGGCGTAACGGACCAGGGCGGGGAAGAGCTGGACCACCGAGGCGTCGATCCAGCCCCGCCGGACCCTCCCGTAGGTCATCAGTTCCGCCACCACCCGCTTGGCGGTATTCACCGGAACCGCAAAACCTATGCCCACGGATCCCCCCGAGGGGGAATAGATCATGGTATTGATCCCTATCATCCGGCCCTGGGCGTCCAGCAGGGGGCCCCCGGAATTGCCGGGGTTGATGGAGGCGTCGGTTTGGATCATATCCCGGATAATGGTCTGCCGGGAGGTTTGAATGGGCCGTCCCAAACCGGACACGATGCCCACCGTGAGGGTCCGTTCCAGGGCAAAGGGATTCCCGATGGCCAGGACTTTCTGGCCTACCCGGAGGTTTCCCGAATCCCCAAAGGGAATCGTCCTGAGGCCCCCCCCCCGGGGGGGATCGAATTTGAGCACCGCCAGATCGTTTTCCGGGTCTGTCCCCACCACGGTTCCCTCGTATTGGCTCCCGTCGGCTAAATTAATAAATACCTTATAGGCGTTTTCGATCACATGGTTGTTGGTAAGTACGTGGCCCGCGGTATCAATGATGGACCCGGACCCGGAGCCGCCTTCCTGGGGCACCGGTTCCAGAAACCAGTTGATCGCCACCGTTTCGGTGGTGATGTTTACCACCGCGTCATTAAGCTGTTCATAGATGGCGATGTTTTCCCGCTCCCCTTCGCTAAAGGGGATCAGATCCGCCGTATTCATCTGGAGGGGGCTTACCGGGGGGGATTGACGGAGATCCAGGGCTTCAAAGGGATCCTCCGCTTTCCGGGAGTTTCCGGAGGAATCTGCCGCCGTTTCCTGGGTCTCCCTTGTTTTGGCCGTAAAGGGAATCCGCAAAAAGCCCACCCCCAGGGCGAACATAATCACAATAAGACCGCTCAGGAAGCAAAAAAAGCATAATTGTCCCTTGCTGTAGAGTTTCATCGGATTACCTCCGATTTTACTATAGCCCAAAAAGCGTCCCGTAACAATCCGTTTTCCCCCGGCCTGGCCCGGCCCGGCATGGGTCGTTTTCTTCATGGTTACGGGTAAGCCCTGGCTTAGATTTTAAGATAGATTTTTCCTTGACCTTTCCCCCGGTCTTTCTTATAATAAAAGGGAGCCTCTAAAGACAGCTTTTTCAGAGGTTTTCTTACCCCGCGGGGAAAATTGTCCCGTGCCCTTATGCGCGGTACGGAAGAGTGTTTTTCTCCGCCGTGCCTCCGGAAACCCGACCGGGGTTTCCAGGCGTAATAAGGAGTGTGCCGTATGCGGAATTATCACCAGAGCATTTCCCAAAACCCGGTTGGTTTTAGGAAATGCTCTTGAAAAAGCGGTCTAAAGCCCGCTTTTTCCCCCTAAATCTAAGGTTGCTTTCCCAAAAACTGAAGTTTTGGGAAAGCC
>JAISOO010000107.1 GCA_031275595.1 Spirochaetaceae bacterium
AAAACCGGCCTCCCCCGGGATACGGTGGTTACCCTGGGGATCCACGATTCCAATTCCTCCCTGCTCCCCCATTTCACCAAAAAGGGGGAAACCGGGTTTATCCTCAATTCCACCGGAACCTGGTGCGTGCTCATGAACCCGGTAAAACACTACGGTTTCGCCCCGGAGGAACTGGGGAAGGTGGTCTTTTTTAACATCTCCGCCTTCCGGGGGCCGGTAAAAACCGCCATTTTCCTGGGGGGCCAGGAATTTGAAACCTGGTCCAGGATCCTCATGGCCCTCCATACGCGGGAGGACCTGCCCCCCTACGCCGAGGGGCGGTACCGCTCCATCCTAGAAAAGAAAAACTGTTTCCTCCTGCCGGAACTTACCCCCGGAACCGGCCAGTTTCCCCGGTCCAAACCCCGGGTCGTGGAAGACGGCAGGGAGTACCACTTTGACGACATCCGCCGGGGAAGGACGGTTCCCCCCTGTTTTAAGGATTATGAAACCGGTTTTGCGGTCCTGCGGATCTCCCTGGTGATGCAGACCCTCACCGCCCTGGAACGGACGGGCCTCGCGCCGGGGGTGGAGGTTTTTACCGAAGGGGGGTTCCGGCAAAACAAGGCCTACAACGCCCTGGTTTCGGCAAGCCTCCCGGACAACCGGGTGTTTCTAACCGACATCGCCGAGGCTACCGCCCTGGGGGCGGCCATGACCGCCAAAATGGCCCTTACGGGAAAGACCCTGGCGGATCTGTCCGGCGATTTTGACGTAGAATATAAGGAGGTGGCCAAAAGCCGCGTTCCCGCCTTATTCCCCTACCGGGAGGCCTGGTTAAGCTATACCGGCTAAAGGGAGTCGAGGCTGACAGTAAAAAACCATAGGAGAAGCGATGAAAACAAAAGCGGTACGCATTTACGGCGTTAACGATCTCAGGCTGGAGGAATTTGAACTTCCTGAAATTCAGGAAGACGAGATCCTGGCCAGGGTGGTATCCGACTCGATCTGTATGTCCAGCCACAAACTGGCCATGCAGGGGGAAAAACACAAACGGGTCCGGTACGATTTGACCAAACGGCCCTCCATCATCGGCCATGAATTCTGCGGGGTTATTGAAAAGGCGGGGGCCCGGTGGGCGGATACCTTTAAGGCGGGTTCGAAATTTGCCATTCAGCCGGCCCTTAACTATCCCGGCCCCGACGGGGTGGGAACCCTCTGGGCCCCGGGGTATTCCTATGAATACATCGGGGGGGACGCCACCTTCATCATTATCCCCCGGGAGGTGATGGAAATGGGCTGCCTCCTGGACTATCCGGGGGACAATTATTACATGGGTTCCCTGGCGGAACCGGTTTCCTGTATCGTGGGGGCCTTCCATGCCCAGTATCACACCAAGGGGGGCTCCTATGTCCACTCCATGGGGATTGCCGAAGGGGGGTCCCTGGCCCTGCTCGCGGGGGTGGGCCCCATGGGATTGGGGGCCATTGATTACGCCATCCACAACCCCCGTAAGCCCTCCCGGCTGGTGGTAACCGATATTGACGAAAGCCGTTTGGCCCGGGCGGCCCAGCTTTTAACCGTGGAGGAGGCGAAAAAGAACGGGGTGGAACTGGCCTACGTGAACACCAAGGATATGGCGGATCCCGCGGCCGGCCTTAAAGCCCTGAACGGGGACAAACTCTACGACGACGTGTTTGTGTTTGCCCCGGTTAAGCCGGTGCTGGAGCTGGGGGACCGGCTCCTGGGCAAAGACGGCTGCCTTAACTTTTTTGCCGGGCCCACGGATACGGCCTTTTCCGCGTCCTTTAACTTCTATAACGTCCACTACGAATCCCACCATATCGTGGGAACCTCCGGGGGGAACACCGACGATCTGATCGAATCCCTGTCCATGATGGCCCGGGGGGAACTCAATCCGGTCTTTATGATTACCCATGTGGGGGGACTGGATTCGGCGGCCCGGACCACCATCGATCTGGACAAGATCCCCGGGGGCAAGAAACTCATCTACACCCACAAAAAATTGGAGCTTACCGCCATAAGCGACTTTGCGGAAAAGGGCAAAAAAGCCCCCTTCTTTGCAAAACTCGCGGAGATCTGCGGCCGTTATCAGGGCTTGTGGAACCGGGAGGCGGAAAACTACCTGCTGGAAAATGCCCCGGAGATTTAACGGGCCGGTCCCGGCCCGGACGGTCAGGGTTCGATTTTTTTTCTCCGATAGACTATAGTAACGATATGCGATCATCAAAAGAAATGTCTTTGGATAAAGAGATACTGACCGCCGTTGCGGATCTGTCCCCTTCGGGGAAGGCGGTGAAGGCCGCCGAATTCCTCCTGGGGGATGCTGAAATACGGGCCATGCAGGATTACGCCAATACGGTTTCCATCAAGCGGCTGGGGTACAACGACCACGGCCCGGTACATATGCGCACCGTGGCCCTGAACACCCTGCGGATGATGGAATTACTCAGGAGGGCGAAGATCAAAACCTGTCTTGAACTGGAAGAGTCCGGGGATTTTGAAGACAGCCTGGTGGCGGTGCTGGCCGCGGGATTCCTTCACGACGTGGGGATGACCATGGGACGGCAGGATCACGAGATCCACGGGAGCTACCTGGCCGCCCCCATCATAGACCGGCTGCTCCAAAGGGTGTATCCCCGCAGCATACCCTTGCGGGTTTCGGTCCGCTCCATCGCCCTGGAGGGTATCAGCGGGCACATGGGGAACCGGATCATCCATTCCCTGGAAGCGGGGGTGATCCTGGTGGCCGACGGCTGTGACATGGAAAAAGGCCGGGCCCGGATCCCCATAGCCCTGGCAAATGAGCCCCGGGTGGGGGATATTCACAAATATTCCGCCAATTCCATAGAGCATGTGCGGATCTCGGCGGGAAAGGAAAAGCCCATCCGGATCGACGTGTCCATGTCCGGGGAGGTGGGGCTTTTCCAGGTGGAGGAGGTTCTGCTGGGGAAAATCGCCGCCAGTACCGCCAAGGGCTACATTGAACTCTACGCCATGGAAAAGGGAAAGGAGCCCAAACGGTATCTGTGAAAAATGAAGAACCCGGAAACAAGCTCCAGGGCATGGATCCGGTCTTCCAATCATCATAACCGGCTTGACAAAAAGCGGCCTGCCCGCTTTTTCGCGTAAATCTGCCAAAAGGGGGAATTTATGAATACGGCCCTTGACGGGGTAAAGATCTGCTACATCGGCGGCGGTTCCCGGAACTGGGCCTGGGTTTTGATCCAGGACCTGGCCTTTGAAAAGGAAATCACCGGAACCATCCACCTCTACGACCTCAAGGAATCCGCGGCCCGGGACAACGAAATTATCGGCAACCGGGTCATGGCGGAAAACAACCAGGGCCGCTGGACCTTTAAGACCGCCCCGTCCCTGGAGGCGGCCTTAACCGGGAGCGACTTTGTTTTTATCTCCATCCTCCCCGGGGAGTTTGCGGAAATGGCGGTGGATGTCCACGAACCGGAAAAATACGGCATCTACCAGTCCGTGGGGGACACCGTCGGCCCCGGGGGGCTCATGCGGGCCCTTAGGACCATCCCCCAGTTCCGGGACATAGCCCGGGCAGTCAAGGCCTGGGCCCCGGACGCCTGGGTCCTCAACTACACCAACCCCATGAGTATCTGTACCCGGACCCTTTACCGGGAATTCCCGGAGATTAAGGCCTTTGGGTGCTGCCATGAGGTGTTCCACACCCAGCGGCTCCTCAGGACGGTGCTGGAAAAGGCCGGGGTCTTCCCCCCGGGGTCCGTCCGCCGGGAGGAGATTAAGACCCGGGTTCTGGGGATAAACCACTTTACCTGGATCGACCGGGCCTCGTGGAAGAACGTCGATATTTTCCCCTACTATGCCGAATTCGCCGCAACCTGGGGGGAAGGGGGTTTTTTGGCCCCCGGAGAAAAGAACTGGGAGAACGACTATTTCAGTTCCGCGGAACGGGTCAAGCTGGACCTGTTTCGCCGTTACGGCCTTATCGCCGCCGCGGGGGACCGGCACCTGGCGGAATTCTGCCCCCATAGCTGGTACATGGCCAGCCCGGAACAGGTCCGGGAGTGGAAGTACCGCCTGACCCCGGTTTCGTACCGGATCGAAAAACAGCAGGAACTGGAAGAAAAAGCCGCGGCCTACCGGGAGGGGAAAGAAAAACTCCTGCCGGTTCATTCCGGGGAGGAGGGGCTGCGGATCCTAAAGGCCCTCCTGGGCCTGGGGAACCTCGTAACCAACGTGAACCTGCCGAACCAGGGCCAGATGCCCGACTTCCCCCCGGGGACGGTGGTGGAAACCAACGCGGAATTCTCCCGGGACACCATCCAGCCCCTGGTGAGTAAGGGCCTTCCCGGCGAGATCAGGAACCTCACCCTCCACCACGTCCACAACCAGGAGGGGATCATCGAGGCGGTCTTTGGGGGGGACCCGGAAAAAGCCTTCCGGGTGTTCCTCAACGATTTTTCGATCCAGACCCTTGGCCGGGACCAGGCCCGGGAGCTTTTCGCGGCCATGACCGCAAAAACCTTAGCCCCCGGCAATCCCCTCATCCTGCCTAAAGG
>JAISOO010000110.1 GCA_031275595.1 Spirochaetaceae bacterium
AAACCCTGCGGGGCGGACTCTCCCTCGGCATCACGGGCTTCGGCTTCTGGAGCCACGATATCTCCGGCTTTGAACAGACCGCTACACCGGATCTTTTCAAACGGTGGACCGCATTCGGCCTGCTTTCCTCCCACAGCCGGCTGCATGGAAATCAGTCCTACCGGGTACCCTGGAATTTTGACGACGAAGCTTCGGATGTCCTTCGTTTTTTTGTGAAACTCAAATGCCGTCTTATGCCTTATCTGTATGCAGCCGCTGTTGAGTCCCATAACGAGGGCATTCCCATGCTGCGGGCCATGGTTCTGGAATTCCCCGAAGATCCCGCCTGCGCATATTTGGACCGCCAATATATGCTGGGACCTTCCCTTCTTGTGGCTCCCGTCTTTTCTACGGAGGGCATCGTTTCCTGGTATCTCCCGGTATTGGCCTGTGGACCGCTGACACCGGATTCACTCCCGGAAGGCATGTGGACTCATTACCTAACCGGAGAGACGGCACGGGGAGGCTCCTGGCGCAAAGAGAAACACGGTTACATGAGCCTTCCTCTCATGGTCATGCCGAATTCGATCATCTGTACCGGTGATAATGACGAACGGCCCGATTACGATTATGCCGCGGGAGTAACCGCGGAGATCTTCGCCATGGATGACGGAAAAAGTGCCCGGGCGATGATATACGATATCGCCGGGGAAAAGGAAGCGGAAATTTTAGTTTCGCGCCAGGGCGATTTATACACCGTAGCGCGCAGGGTCGTAAAAATCGATGTTGGGGGAAAAACCTGGAGGGCGCTCTTGCGGGGGCTGCACGGAAAAAACGCCGCCCCACGGCACGGTACCGTGCTGGATACCCCCACGGGACTGCTTGTTACACCGGAACCGGGGGCCGATTCGATACAGGTACGTGTCCCGAATTAGCCTCCCCTGCCCCGCGATTTAAGGTAATTTTTTTCTAAAGGCAAGTCAATTGGACGGGGCCGATACCAGCGTTTCGTGGATTTTTTGTTCCGGCAGCCATCTACGCAGACACTGGTTCAGAGTGGTCAGATTTATGGGCTTTGACAAAAAGCCGTCAAATTGATTTTCCAAGAACATGGCCTCCGCCCCATTGATAACATTGGCGGTAAGGGCGATAATGGGGATTTTTTTAAAGGGCTCCCCTAATTCCCGAATCCGTTTGGTCGTTTCAACTCCATCCATCTCGGGCATCATATGATCCATAAAAATAATATCATAGGAAAATTTTTGTACCAGCTCAATGGCAATCATTCCCTTTTGCGCCAGATCTACTTTGATATCGAAACTGGCAAGCATCGCCTCGGCGACATCCAGATTGATTTCAATATCGTCCACCACCAGGATTTTCGCGTCGGGGGCGGAAAAATCTTTAACCTCATCGGAGTCGGCAGCCTCGGCGTCGCTATGGGCTTCGAAATAGGGGATGGCAACGGTGAAAGTAGAACCTTTGCCATATTCGCTTTCAAGCCAGAGCTCCCCCTTCATAAGCTGGCAAAGACGGTAACAGATCGCCAGGCCCAGACCGGTACCCACCACATTCCGGTTTTTTCGAGTATCAAGTTGTTCAAAGGGCAGAAAGAGTTTTTCCGAATCTTCCTTGCGGATCCCTATTCCCGAATCCTTTACATCAAAGCGGAGAACTCCCTCGGGTAATAACCGTGCGGAAAAATCAACATAACCCTCATAGGTATATTTCATCGCGTTGGACAGGATATTGGTTAATACCTGTCGCAACCGGTTTTCATCGCCGTAAACAAAGGCGGGAAGATTTTCATCAACATAAAAATTGAAGGCCAGTTTTTTTTCTTTAAACATGATATCAAACATCGCCTTGAGGTTATCCAGCAGGGAGCGCAGATTGTAATCGGAGTTGATGATCTCCATCTTACCGGCTTCGATTTTGGAAAAATCAAGTATGTCGTTTATAATAGTCAGCAGGGATTGGGCTGATTTTCTGATATCCTGCAGGTATTTACGCTGGGTTGCGTCCAGGTTAGTACGGCTTAAAAGCTCATTAAGTCCCAGGATGGCGTTCATGGGGGTTCTGATTTCATGGGACATAATAGCGAGAAAATTGGATTTGGCGCTGTTGGCGGCTTCGGCCCGCTCTTTCTCCCTGAGAAAGTCGGTAAAGTCTATAAAAACCACTAACAACCCCGCGGTGATGCCTGCGTCCGCGCCCCGGGAACTGCCGATCCACATAAGTTCAATAGAATAATACCGGGAGTCCCCCTGACAACCAAAATCAATCCACCGGTTCAGGGTGACGGTCTTCTTGGATAACACCACGGTCCCAATGGCCGACTCAAGATCCCGCATGGAATTTACGTCAAAATAGGGAGAAAACAACTCACTGTAGGTTTTGTTCTTTATAATATCAAAATTATGAGTACCAGTGAGGGTTAAAAACATTTTTGTACTCAACACCAAACGGCCGGCATCGTCAAAAAGCATGATAATATTAGGGCTTCTTTCCAACAGCATATCGGTATAGGCCCGCTGCTTCGCGTTTGCCGCAGTTAACATGGTTCCCAAGGTTTCCTTGGCTTCCACAGTTTTACTGATCCTATCAAGAAAATTCTGTGTTATTCTGAGATCCCGGGTTAATTTTGAATTCTGATTTTTGAGCTTTTTTATCTCTTCTTCTAAAAAACCTATCCCGGTATCCGCAGATGACACAAAACTTCCCTCTTAAAAAATACAAAGAATAAAAGTGTTGTTATGGAAACGATTAATGGCCGCCTTGGGATTAATCTGGGTGGGACACATCTCACCCCCCGAATAGGCAAAGAGAAGCGGCGTGTTTGGGGCGATCTCCCCCAGAACAAGGTTAATCTCCGCAAACAAATCACTTCCCAAGGTCATGCTCCGGGATATACAGGAATAACCGATAATGACCGAAGGGGATACCGTTTCCTCCAGGGCTTTTTTGATGAGATTCCCCGAAGTAAGGAGGACATCCTCCTTGTCAAATACCCCCAAATACATGGTCGAACCTTCGGGCATAGCGCCGGCACAGATGGCGTGTTTTTGTGCGTTGAGGCCGATAAAAACCTTTGACACCGGCGGTGTACCGTCCCCATAATCCAACATAAAGGGCAGGGAAGTCATGGCATAGCTGGTCTCACTGGCCTTGGTAAGCCCCATATCTTCAAAATATTCCACCACGGGCCGGCCGTTTACTTCTTTAAGAATATGCCCTTCCGAGGAGGTTACCAAGGCGGCCCGATCCAAAAGTTTATTTTCCGAGATGGTGGCCAAATAAAACTTGGGACTTATATTTCCGTATACCAAGATCAGGGACATCTTATCTTTATAATGCCCTCCGTTAAAAAGCATATAACATTCCCGAAAATCCGGGGTATCGTCCACCGCCAGGGTTCCAAAACAGGGTACATCTCCGGAAACCTTTGAGAGGATCCGGACATAGTCATCCCCGGAATTTTCCACCATAAAAGGGGCAAAAGCGAAAATCAGCGCGGGTTTTTCTTCCCGGTCAGAGGCCGCCGCTCCATAGGCATCGGCGATTTTTTTTTCCAGTACACCACCCCGTAAAGAGGGGGTCAGGACAGTTTTAAAGGATGCGTCATCACTGGTAAACACCATCAGGGTAAAAAGCAGGGTTCCCTTGGCATTGTTCACCGCCTGTAACGATGAATTGGTACCGGCAACATCAAAGGGGAGGCTTTCAATAATAGCCTTTGCGGTCCCGGAAATTACAAATTCATAGTGGCAGGCAACAATCCCAACCGAATTTTTAAGCAGCGTCTGTTCCAGATCAAGCTGCGCCTTTATTTCATCAATCGCAGCCACCTGATCGTCAATGTTTTCTGTAGAAGCCGTCAAGATACGCATCATACATTGTCCTTTTCAAAAAACATGGTGGTTTTAAAACCACAGATATAAATTTGAAAAAAACCGGCTTTGGGCCGTTTTTTCCACTGCCCGTTTCAAAATCGAATAATTTTGAAACGGGTCCTTATGATAAATTACCCAAATTTGGCAATAGGCACAAAGGTATCTGCCTTGAGGGCCGCGCCGCCAACCAGGGCGCCATCGATGTTTTCTTTGGCCATAAGCTGGGCGGCATTTTCCGGTTTTACCGAACCGCCGTATTGGATGATGATCTTTTCGGCGGCATCGGCGCCGTAGAGTTTTCCCACTACCTTCCGTATATAAGCGTGGATGGCATCGGCATCTTCCGGGGTGGCGGTTTTACCGGTGCCTATGGCCCACACGGGCTCATAGGCGATGGTTACCCGCCCCAGGTCCGCGGCGGAAACCCCCGCAAGCCCCTTGACGGTTTGGGTCTCACAGACCGCCTCGGCCCTGCCGGCTTCCCGTTCTTCCAATAGTTCCCCGACACAAAGAATAACCTCAAGGCCATGTTTAAGGACAAGTTTTACTTTTTTATTGATGAGCTCGTCATCTTCTTTATAGATATGCCGCCGCTCACTATGTCCCAAAATCACCGCCTGAACCCCCAGGTCCTTGAGCTGTATTACCGAAACCTCTCCGGTATGGGCTCCCTGCTCCTCGGGGGCACAGTTCTGGGCCCCCAACAGAATGTTACTCCCCTTAACCATAGCGCCAACGGTCTCAAGGCTGGTAAAGGTCGGGGCCACGAGGTACTTATGTTTCCCATCCTTAAGTTGGGCTGTCAAAGTTTTGGCAAGTTCCGCCGCCTCGGAACGGGTTTTGTGCATCTTCCAGTTACCGGCAATATAGTAGTTTCTCATGTTTTTGCTCCTATTTTCTTGTAACTTCGATTCCGGGGAGTTTTTTCCCTTCCAGCAGTTCCAGGGAAGCGCCGCCGCCGGTAGAAACGTGGCTCATTTTAGACGCCAGACCGAATTTGTTTACCGCCGCCACCGAATCGCCGCCGCCTACCACGGTAATAGTTCCCCTGTCGGTGGCTTCCGCCACCAATTTAGCCACTTCTTCGGTACCCTTGGCAAAACTATCAAACTCAAAGACCCCCACCGGACCATTCCACACGATGGTTTTGGCTTTGGCCAGGATCTCCTGGTATTGCGCCAGGGTTTTCGGTCCCACATCCATACCCATAAAGTTATCGGGAATATCAATACCGTCAACAGCCACGGCCTTTGCCCCGGCGTCAAAAGTTTCGGCTCCCACATGATCCACCGGCAGGACAATCCGGGCACCCGCCTTCCGGGCGGCTTCCAGGATCTTTTTCGCCGTATCCGTCTGATCCTCCTCCACCAAGGACTTCCCTATCCTATGGCCCTGGGCTTTGAGGAAGGTATAAGCCATACCCCCGCCGATAATAAGGGCGAAGGCGTTTTTAAGGAGGCTCTCCAGGACCGCGATTTTGGAGGAAACCTTGGCGCCCCCGATGATGGCCGCCAAGGGCTTCTGCGGGTTCGTAACGATGGGCTCCAGATAATTCACTTCCTTTTCCATAAGGAATCCCGCCACAGAAACCGGAACAAATTTCGCGATGGACGCGGTTGAGGCGTGATCCCGGTGGGCGGTACCAAAGGCGTCGTTTACAAAGACATCGCCGTAGGAGGCAAGCTCCCGGGCAAGTTTATCCCGGTCTTCCGCTTCCTTTGCGGTTTCTTCCTTGTGGAACCGGGTGTTTTCCAACATAATGATAGAACCGGGCTTCTGGGAATCGATAAAAGCCTTTTTACCGTAATCCGAATCTTCCCCGGCAAAAACGACGGGTTTTCCCAGCTTTTTTTCAAGATAGGCCGCCACCGGAGCGATCCGGTGTTTGCCCTTGATATAGGCGACCTCGTCAAAGGTTTTTCCGTCTTTTTCAGCCTTCTCCCTGGCTTTTTTTGCATCCTTGGCGGGATCGCCCAGATGGCTCATCAGGGTCAGGGTCTTGACCCCCTGCTCCAGGATATAGTTTATGGTCGGGATTGCCGCGGTAATCCGGGTATCATCCTGTACCACCCCATCCTTCATGGGCACATTAAAATCCACCCGCATGATGACCCGTTTACCCGCAAGGTCCACGTCTTTTACGGTCCTTATCATTTTGATACTCCTTCTATGGTCCTTGATACCGTTTCAAAATCAACCGGATCTTGAAACAGTTCCCTCATGAAAGAAAAACCGCAAAAAAACAAAGTTTATCGTCCGGCCCGCAAGCATTACCCATCATCTCCCTTGCGTACTCCGTTATTGACGCCGTGATCGGCTTCAACTTTGCATCCCTGCGGTTTCTCTTTTAATTCAAACGGCCTTTACTTTTTACTTGCCATGTATTTG
This sequence comes from Spirochaetaceae bacterium, assembly GCA_031275595.1. The sequence continues at coordinate 6,261 of JAISOO010000110.1, forward strand.
AGAAGATCTACCACCCGATTGGAATAGCCCCACTCATTATCATACCAGGAAACGATCTTGAAGAACCGTTTTTCCCCGGGAAGGTTGTTCTGCAAGGTGGCAAGGCTGTCATAAATGGAGGAACGAGCGTCATGAAGGAAATCGGTGGAAACCACCTCCTCTTTACAGTACCCCAGAATGTTTTTGAGGTAGGATTCGGCGGCTTTTTTGAAAAGGCCGTCTAACTCTTCAATGGAGGTATCCTTGGCGGCGGTAAAAGTCAGGTCCACCACGGAGACGGTGGGGCTGGGAACCCGGAAGGACATACCGGTCAGTTTGCCCTTGGTTTCGGGAAGGACTTCCCCCACGGCTTTGGCGGCGCCGGTGGTGGAGGGAATGATGTTTATCGCCGCGGCCCGGCCTCCCCTCCAATCCTTTTTGGAGACCCCGTCCACGGTTTTCTGGGTAGCCGTATAGGAATGGATGGTGGTCATCAGCCCTTTTTCAATGCCGATACCTTCTTTCTGAATAACATACACCACCGGGGCCAGACAATTGGTGGTACAGCTGGCATTGGATACCACGTGATCCTGGGCGGGATCGTATTTATCCTGGTTTACCCCCATCACAAAGGTGGGGATCTTCTTCTCTTTACCCTTGGCCGGGGCGGAGATAATGACCTTTTTCGCCCCCGCTTCCAAATGTCCAAAAGCCTTATCATCGGTGAAAAGACCGGTGGATTCGATCACATATTCGACCCCAAGCTTGCTCCAGGGCAGGTTTTTCAGTTCCCTTTCGGCCATGACACATTGGATCGAATGACCGTTGACCACCAAAATGTCATCCTCCCCCAGGGAAGGATCACTCTTTTTAGTAGAAATATCCGCCTTCATCCGGCCCTGGGTAGAATCATATTTAAGCTGGTAGGCAAAATATTTCGCATCGGTGGAAATATCGGTTACCGCCACCACGTCAATTTCCTTGCCCAAGAGTCCCTGGTCTACTATAGACTGAAACACAAGGCGGCCGATACGACCAAAACCGTTAATCGCTATTTTCATATAAACCCCCAAAAAATGATTGTGTGAACCTGTTCCAAAACCCGAGTTTTGTAAAACAGACTTTAGAAAAAACGGTTTACCCCGCTTTTCGTTAAATCTAAGGCCGCCGTCTCAAAAACACGGTCCTCCCGGACCATCGGCTTTTAGAGCGGCTTCATTTTATATTCAGCATAAAAAAAAACAGGAAAATAGTCAATGCGATGAGAAACGAATACGGGAATCCCCCCAAAGGATTGAAATTTTTTACCTGAACCGGTAACAAGCCCGCCGTTTTTGGCTTTGGCCGTTTTCAAAACCCAGGCGTTGGGGGTTTCCCCGGGCCCGTGAAACCCAACCCAACCCAACCCGAGCCTGGACAGGGCCGCCTTATATGAGGGAAAGAAATTTCCGCCGGGATTCAACCAGGGATTGCAGTTCCGAAAACATGGCCTTATCCACCTCTTCGGCGATGGGAAAAATGTACCGGACCGTCTCTTCGGTATAACGGTGGATAAATTCCCGGTTTATCACAAAACCCAGGGATATCATATTGGATATACGGTCGGCTACTTTGAGGATCTTGGCGGGGAGGGAACCGCTTTTATAGATCCGGGTAAGAAATTCCCCTTTGGTCTCCTCAGGAAACCGGGTAACCTCCAACACCAGCTCATAGACCGCGGGGCTTTCAAAATCAATGGATAACAGCAGGTTGTGGTTAAAATCGGGAACGTCTTCAAGCAAATCATGGACCACCGAAGCCTTGAGCAATATGGAATCAATATAACCGTAATCGATCAGGGTCGCCATGGTATCGAGCTGATGGCGGAACATATTCCCCCCCCCCTCCCGGACCTTACCGATAAGGGCGGTCGCAAGCTGCATATAGGGGGCGAGAAAGGTTCCTTTTAACCGGAGCATCTCTTCGGTGGTCATCCCGGACCCCTACGCCATATCCCGGATATAGGATACAAGTTTTTCAGTACGTTTTACCGCCTCGTCAAGTTTAACCCGTTCCCCCGCCACCAATTCCGGGGGAGCGTTCTTGATGAATTTATCATTGGCCAGCTTGGTTGTGAGGGACGCGATAAAAAGCCGATCCTTTTCAAGCTCCCTGGTGAATTTCTGTTTGAGAAACGCGGTATCCACCGCTTCGGCGATACATACGAAGGCCTCAAAGGCGGAACCGGCCAGGCCGATGGAATTTTGGGGCCGGGACGGATCCTCCCCCCGGCCGGTAACGGGATCGGCAATTTCCAGGGTTCCGACACCCCCGAGGAGTTTTACAAGGCCCGCGTTTTCCCGGAGAAATTCCCCATGGTTTTTTTCGGGACGTACCAGCAGGGGTACTTTTTTATCCGGCGGGACCGTACATTCGCTCCGCAGGGTCCTCACCGCCCGGACCAGTTCCTGCAGGAAGGCGAATTGTTCCTCCTGCCGGGGGGCCGCCCGTTTTTCGTCATACCGGGGATAGGGGGCGAGGATTAAGAGTCCCTGGGTGTTGGGGAGTTTCTGGTATATTTCTTCGGTAACAAAGGGGAGTAACGGGTGGAGGAGGGCCAGGGATTCGGCCAGGACCGCAAGGAGTACCGTCGCGGCCCGGTCTTTTTCCCCGTCGTCCCCCGCTTTTACCGAGAGCTTGGTGGCTTCCACATACCAGTCGCAAAAGTCATTCCAGAAGTATTCGTAGGCGGTTTGGGCGGCATCGTTGTACCGGTAGGCAAGAAACGCCTCCTCCATGGCCGCCGCCGCGGTGTTGAGCCGGGACCGGATCCACCGGTCCACCGGAAGCAGGGAGGGTTCCGGGAGCAAATTCCGGCCTTCCAGGTTCATCAGGATGTACCGGCTGGCGTTCCATATTTTATTGGCGAATTTGGAACCCATCTTAAAGGATTCCTTGTCCATAAGGACATCCTGCCCCTGGGCGCAGAGAAAAGCCAGGGTAAACTTAAGGGCGTCGGCGCCGTAATCCTCCACCAGTTCCAGGGGATCAATGCCATTTTTCAGGGTTTTACTCATCTTCCGGCCCTGTTTATCCCGGAGGAGCCCGGTGATATAGATGTCCCGAAAGGGGACCTTTCCGGTAAACTCCAGCCCCGCCATGATCATCCGGGAAACCCAAAAGAAGATAATATCATACCCGGTCACCAGGGCGGTGGTGGGGTAAAACCGGCTGAAATCATCGGCCTGCCCCCCCGGGGCCTGGCCGGAAGCGGCATCGGGCCATCCCAGGGTGCTGAAGGGCCAGAGCCAGCTGGAAAACCAGGTGTCCAGCACATCCGGGTCCTGGGTCAGTTCCGCTGACCCGCAGTGGGGGCAGGCCGAAAGATCCTCCCGGGAAACCGCCGTTTTGCCGCAGGAGCCGCAGTTCCACGCGGGGATCCGGTGCCCCCACCAGAGCTGGCGGCTTATACACCAATCCCGGATATTACCGAGCCAATGCCGGTAGGTGTTCTCCCATTTCCGGGGATAAAAGGTAATTTCCCCCCGCTCCCAGGCGGCCAGGGCTTTTTCCGCCAGGGGCTTCATCCGGACAAACCACTGCTCCGACAGGAAGGGCTCTATCACCGTATGACAGCGGTAACAGCGGCCTACGGCGTGGGTAATGGCTTCCTCTTTCACCAAAAATCCCCCGGCCTTGAGGTCTTCCAGGACCTTTTCCCGGGCGGCCTCCACCGAAAGGCCCTGGTATTGTTCCGGCACCTCCCCGTTGAGGGCGCCGCCGGGGGTCAGGATGTTGATGACCGCCAGGCCGTGCCGTTTTGCCACTTCCCAGTCGTTGGGATCATGGGCGGGGGTGATCTTCACCACCCCGGTCCCAAAGGCCCGGTCCACATAGGTGTCGGCGACCACGGGGATTTCCCGGTCGGTCAGGGGGAGGAGGAGCTTTTTCCCCGCCAGGCCCCGGTAGCGGCCGTCCTCGGGGTGGACCGCCACCGCCGTATCCCCCAGCATGGTTTCGGGCCGGGTGGTAGCCAGTTCCACAAATCCCCCTCCGCCGGCATAGGGATACCTGATATGGTACATCGTTCCCGGGGTTTCCTCATGCTCCACCTCGTCGTCCGACAGGGCGGTCCCGCAGGAGGCGCACCAGTTTACCAGGTACTGGCCCTTATACAGGAGATCCCGCTCGGAGAGGGTTACGAAAACCTCCCGCACCGCCCGGGAGAGGCCCTCGTCCAGGGTAAACCGTTCCCGGGACCAGTCCACGCTGGCCCCCATCCGGGCGAGCTGCCGGGATATGACGGCGTGGTGTTCCTCCTTAACCCGCCAGGTTTCTTCCACAAACCGTTCCCGCCCCAGCTCGTGCCGGCTTTTCCCCCGGGCCTTGAGCCGTTTTTCCACCACGTGCTGGGTGGCTATCCCTGCGTGATCCGTCCCCGGCACCCAAAGGGTCGGTTCCCCCCGCATGCGGTGGAAGCGGACGCTGATATCCTGCAGGGCGATATTGAGGCCGTGCCCAAGGTGGAGGACCCCGGTTACATTCGGCGGGGGGATAACCACCACATAGGGGGTCCCGGCGGGGTTTCCCCCGGCTTCGGGTTTAAAGGCCCCCGCCGCTTTCCATTGGGCATAGATCCGGTCTTCAAAACCCCGGGGATCAAAGGCCTTTTCCAGTTCAATCGCCTTCATCGGGTCTCCTTATATCCGAATCATACCCCATTTCGGGAAAGGGTTCAATTCCCCGGCGGGACCCCGCGGTTTTTCCGCCCTCCCCCAGGGCATCGGCGTTTGCTTTTTGCATTTTCACCTATGCCGCGGGTGAGGGGAAATTCCCCCGTAAGCGCTTCTGGAATTCTCCGCCGGAGCAGACCCAAGGAACCGGAGGTTCCAGGGCTGCGATGGCGGACTCTACAGGTTAGCGAACGGGGGAATTTCCCCTCACCCGCGGGTATTGTGGGTAAGGCTCAAAAAGCAAACGCGCCCTTGACAAATCCCCGGTCCGGGAGTATACCTCTTGAAGCGCCTTCTTCCGGGTATCAAATTCCCGGGAGGGTCAAAAATTTTTTTATGGAGGAGTGTTATGAAAAAAACAGGAATCATGCTGCTGAGTATGGCGCTGCTGCTGGTTCTCGCCGGGGGCAGTGCTTGGGCATCCGGCAGCCAGCAGGCGGGCAACACGGTGTATGTTTTCGGGCCGACCCCCGATCACGGCTGGACCGGATCGGCGGCGCGTTTTGCCGAGGAAAAGATCGCCCAGTTAAACGCCGCGGGCGGGAAATACACCTACGTATTCCGGGCGGCGGGTTCCCCGGACGCCCAGATCCAGCAGATCGAGGCCATGCTGGCGGAAAGCAAAAAACCCGCCGGGGTGGTTATCCAGGCCAGCGACAACATGGTCCAGGCCGCGGTTGAACGAATCGCCCAGGCGAATATCCCCCTCATCCTGTTCGACCGCCTCCTTGACGGAACAAGCCCCCTCATCAGGGAAAAGATGCTCATCGCCATGAGCGCCGACAACTACGCCATCGGGGCGGGCGCCGCCTATTACATGGTGGAAAAGGGCCTGACCCCGGGGGAGGCCATTTGGGAACTCCCCGGGGACAACTCGGCGGTAAGCGTTGAGCGGGGCACCGGTTTCCGGGAATTCCTCACGGGAGCCCGCCCCTTTAATGACGATCAGGGCCGGGCCCATACCATCGCCGCCGACAAACGGTGGACCGACGCCCAGATCCGTAGCGCCATTACCTCCTCCCAGGTGGCCAACTGGTCCCGGGACAACGCCAAAACCTACTTTGAATCCTACATAGCCGGCAAGACCCCCCAGACCATGGCAAAGTGGCTGTGGACCATGGACGACGAGTTTGTGATGGGCATCCTGGAACTGCTCCAGACCCCGGCCAAGGCCGCCGAAAACGCCGTCTTTGAATCCACCGTCAAGGTCATCACCGGCTGCGGGGGCCTTACCGCCCTCTACGACGTCATGGGCAGGACCAAGGCCGCCGCGGGGAACCAGCTCTATCAGCCCGATGGCGTGGCTATCATGAGCCCCACCTGCCGGCCCGGATTCTTCGTCGACGCCATCCAGCTGATGGAGGACGCCCTCAACGGCAAGGATATTTCGGTCCATTACACCGACAAGGCCGCCAAACGCTTCCATGAACCGCCCCATCTGGTGGACACGGCGAGCTGGGCGGCGAACAAAAACAACCCCAGCTGGCGCGGGTTTGATTAAGGGTAACGAGGGGACTGCTTTCCCAAACGGTTAGTTTTCGGGAAAGCAGCCTGCTCAGGGTTTATCACGAACCATGGTTACCCCCGGAGAAAATTGCATGAGTTCCAGGCGTTTAACGTATCAAGCGAGGTTTTCTCAAAACCAACCGGGTTTTGGGAAAGGCTCACGCATGAGCAATTTTCTCCCCAAGCCGGTTCCAAACCCCGCCGGGTTTGGGGATTTTTTAAGCCGTTTCAAAGGGACTGTATGAACGTTCTTTCGATGAAACATATTTCCAAATCTTTTTTCGGGGTGCCCGTCCTCAGCGACGTCAGCTTTGAGGTTGCGGAAGGGGAGGTTCATGCCCTGCTCGGGGAAAACGGCGCGGGAAAGTCCACGTTGATGAACATCCTGGGGGGAGTCTACACCAAGGATTTCGGGACGGTGGAGGTGAAGGGCGTGAGCCTGGAAAACGCTTCGGTAACGGAATCGGAAAAAGCGGGGGTCGCCTTTGTCCATCAGGAACTGAATCTTTTTAACGATCTGCTGGTTTTTGAGAATCTCTTTTTAGGCAAGGAACTCCTCTATAAGACCCGGACCTTAAACAAAAAGGCCATGATTGCCCGTTCCCGGGAGTTGTTTGACGACCTGGGGGTGAAGATAAACCCCAAAGCCCTGGTAGCGGATCTGGAGACCAGCCAAAAGCAGCTTTTGGAAATCGCCAAGGCTTTGGATGCCAACGCCCGGCTCATCATCCTGGACGAGCCCACCACCGC
>JAISOO010000122.1 GCA_031275595.1 Spirochaetaceae bacterium
GAAGATGCTATAGCCAACATGAGGCAAAACGGCGTGAACATAAACCAGGCGAGCCCCCAGCAGGAACAGGAATGGTACCAGGAAATAAACCGGTATATTCCTGATTTGGTTAACCGGAATGTTTTCCACCGGGGAATGTACGAGCGGATCCAGGCTATACTTCAGGATTACCGGGGACGGCATCCATGAACGGGCCGGGAAAGGGGCAGAAAAAATTTCAGGGGATAACCGCCCTCATCTTGGTTGAAAACGGGCTCTGTGTTCTTTCCCTGGTCTTTCTGACCCTGCTTCCCGTAGCGGAGGCCGTAGCGCGGATCTTTTTTAACACCGGTATCAACGGATCCTCCCAGCTTATGATCCATCTGCTCCTCTGGGTGGGGATGCTCTCCGGAATGGCCGCCACCCGGAACGAGGAACACCTTTCTATCGCCTTGGTTCAGTATTTTTCCGGGGAGCGGATCAAAGGCCAGCTCCGGGTTTTTGTAAACCTTCTCTCCGCTTTTGTGGTCACGGTTATCGCCTGGACCGCCCCGGCATTTATCAGAATCGGCCTTTCAGGGAGGATGATCGGATTTATCCCGGATCGCCTGTTTGCCCTCATCATCCCCCTGGGATACGGGGTTATCGCCTGCCGCTTTGCCCGGCGGACCGGGCTTTCGGACTGGAAACGGATAGTTCCCCTTTTGACCATAGTCCTGGGGACCCTGGCATCCTTTCCGTCTATAGCAAAATTTATCTGGGAATTCGATCTTCCCCTTTGGGCCTATGATCTGTCGGACCTTTTTTACCTGGGGGCATGGTATCTTAAAGTGCCGGTGGTGATATTCCTCCTTCTTGCCGCCCTGGCGGGAACCCCCCTCTTTGTGGTCATGGGGGGCCTGGTCCTTATTTTGCTGCAAGCCGCGGGGAGTCAGGTGGATACGGTGGCTACCGACATTTATTCGGCCCTGACCAATGACAACATCATCGCCATTCCCCTTTTTACCCTGGTGGGATTTTTCCTTTCCGAGAGCAAGGCCGGGATACGGCTGGTGGAAACCTTCCGCAGCCTCTTTTCATGGCTCCCCGGGGGGATGATCATCGCCACGGTGATTATCTGCGCCTTCTTTACCTCTTTTACCGGCGCGTCGGGGGTAACGATCCTGGCCTTAGGAGGGATCCTCTACAGTATCCTCTCGGAACATGTTAAATACCCGGAAAAATTTTCCATCGGCCTCCTTACTTCCGTGGGAAGCGTAGGCCTCCTCTTTCCCCCCAGCCTCCCCTTGATTCTGGTGGGGGCCATGGCCCAGCTCAATGTTTTCCATATGTTTTTAGGAGGGCTTATCCCGGGCATAATCCTGGTTACCGCGGTGATCATCTTCGGGATCACCGCATCGATCAGGGTGAAAATTCCCGTGGAACCCTTTAACGCCCAAAGGGCCTTCCGGTCCCTTAAGGGCTCGGCTTTGGAGATTATCCTCCCCTTTTTCCTGGTGGTGAGTTATTTTACGGGTTTCCTCTCCCTGGTGGAAATCGGCGGAGTGGCGGTACTTTATATTTTTATCACCGAAGTACTGGTCCACCGGGATATTACCCTGTCACAGGTTCCTCAGGTATTCCTTAAATCGGTGCCCATTATCGGCGGGGTCCTGGCCATCCTGGCCCTGTCCCAGTCCCTGTCTTTTTATATTGTGGACACCAACGCGCCAATGATCCTCGCTGACTGGATGCTGGAGACCATCAGTTCCAAATTCATCTTTCTCCTGCTCCTCAACCTCTCCCTCCTGGTGGTGGGGTGCCTTATGGATATTTTTTCCGCGATCCTCATCGTTTTACCCCTGATAACTCCCCTGGGTATGGTCTATGGAATCGATCCGGTACATATGGGGATCATCTTCATCACCAACCTGGAGGTGGGCTTCCTTACCCCCCCGGTGGGACTCAACCTTTTCCTGGCAAGTTACCGGTTTCATAAACCCTTTGTGCTTATATGCCGCTATGTTTTTCCCTTTCTTCTCATCCAGCTGGCGGTGGTACTCCTCGTGACCTATATCCCGGCCCTTTCCACCTTTCTTACCCGGTTCTTTTAAAGCACCGGAAGGAAGAAGAGGGACCCGCGCCGTCGGGATTTATGGACCGGTTAAAGCAAGCCCCCCGCCCAGCGCAGCCCCCGGTGAAGGATCCGCCGGAAATTGGGATCCCCGTACACCCGGTTGTCATGTCCGGAAGCATAACAAAACACCCGGCTGTTTTGGTATTGCCGGGTCCAGGCAATATGTTTCATACTCCCCGAGGTATCGGTGGTAATCAGGAACCGGTTGCCCTTCTCTTCCGGTTCCCCCACGGTGTAGGTTTCGTCTATCACGGTAAAATCCGAAAGCCCTGTCGTAATGGGATGCTCCCGATCGACAATATGTTCCTTCACCATCTTATTCTGAGTATAGGTAAAGGAAACACCTCCCCGGTTTCTCAGCCCGCAGACCCCGGTAAAAATATCCCAATCCTGAAAACAGAGCAGGGCATGGTGCAAAAGCACCACACCTTGGCCAGTTTTACCTAGTTCCTGTTCCATATAGGTATGTAAGATACTGTTTTTCGCAGGGGGATCCCAATGCATATTGTACCACAGGACCACGGAATAAGTTTGTTTATTCTCCCCATCCTGGATGAACAGATCCAGGGGCTGTACAAAAGTTTCACAATCAGTAAAGGAATCCAACATTGTTTGAAACCCTACCACGTCATAGGGGTGATTTTCCACTAACACTGCAACCCGCATCCGGTCATCCATTTTCAGTGCCTCCTTTTTTTACGCAGTCCATATCAATACAAACCACGTTAATGAGGCCATTCCAAAATTTCATTTTTTGGAACAGTCCCTTAATTTTGAGGGGAAAAACGGACCGGCTTTATTTTGAATTTAACCGCTTTTCTCCAAGCCGAATTCAAAACTAAGTTTTGAAATCGGTTCAATAATAGGGTTTTGGCTGTCCGAAAAGTTTAAAAAACTTGTTCAGACAGCCTTTTTAATCCGGTCCACGACTATCCGATAACTAACCAAGTTGTCGAACAAGTTAATATACCTTTTCCCGCAGTTCCCGCAAAAAAACCAGGGTCGTATCGGTCTCATACCGGAAATCCAGTTCCTGATGTTCCCGGGTACTTATCCAGGGACAGGCAGCCGATACTCCCTTGTCGTATCCGGCGTCCTTTAATACTCGAAAGAGGTGTAGCAACACTTCTTTCCGGTTTCCCACATTGGGTTGGGCGCCTCCATCTCCCTGGATATGTACGTTAAGACAATAATCGGGATATTTCAGAATATCTTCCAGGGGTTGATCCAGTTCAAGAAAATAGTTCAGGTCCGCCATGACTTTAACATTTTTCCTGCCGGTTTTTTTCGCAAATTCTACCCCCTCGAGGTATCGAGGAAAGAGGGTATCCTGTTCCGCCTGGGGTTCTAGGGCAATCTCCATACCATACTGAGCGGCAAAATCCGCGGCGATGTTAATAGTACTGATGGCCTGATCTATGGCGGTATTCCGTTCAAATCCATCCTGGCAGCGGAAATGCCCTCCCCAAGCGCCTAGGTATTTAACCCCCAACTGAGACATCCGGCTAATCGTCCTGGCAAGAGAAAATTCCAGTAATTCCCGATCATAATACTCCCCGCTTGCCCCCTGCCACATATTGCCAGGGCCCAAAAGATGGCTGGTTACCGGGGTCGGGCGGCCATCGGCCAAATACATCTTTTTATACTCCAGCCATTCCTTTTCCGATAGGATGGCATTACCGTGAATACTGGCAGGCACCTCAAAATACTCCCAATCCCGACTCAAGGCACTGATGGGTACCACATCTACCACAATGCCTATCTTAAAAGCTTGACTCATTTTCAAAATCCTCCCAAAAATTTATTCAAGGCCGCTCATACGGGATTTGAAAACGGCCCCCGGCACCGCCCCGGTTAGGGGCGGTGCCGAACCTAATTCACAAAGCGGGGTGGGTTTGCCGCCATATAGTCGGACAATTCCCGGGCTATACTCGCTGTAGCGGGAGCATACACATTTTTGATATAGGTTTCCAACTGCTGATAGGGCACCTCACCGGTAACATACCGTACCTCCAGGCTGTTCAGGGCACTTACCTGGTCGGGGAATTCCGTACCGATCCGATCCAGCATCTTGGTAAAGCCGAAATAACACTTAAGGGTAGCCGCTTCCGCCGCCCCGGCTTCGACCTGCCACTTAGCTATCTGAGCAGGGGTAGAACCTCCCTGCAAGGCGGGAATCCCCTGGTAGGCGTTAGCAAAGCTAAACATGTTGCTGGTCACCCTCTGGGCAGCCTGGGCTTGGGCGGGAGTCCGTACCACAGTGCGGGTGTTGATATTATAGCTGGTATAGTTAATCCCCGCAAGACCCAATTGCATGGCGATAAACCCCTTTTCTCCATTGGCCCAATTAAGCAGCCGCAACACCGCATCCTGTTTTTCCAAGGAAGAAAAGGCATTTACATAATAGGCCATCCAATTACTGGGAGGCATGGCATAAACCGGTTTGTCCCTGCTATTCAATACCAGAGGCGGACAATAAATAAAGTCATCCAAATTCATGCTGTACCGCTCTAACAGGTTGGTGGTATAGTTAGACTGGGACGCTCCCACGATACCGACCCGGCCCTGGGCTATCTTATCGTAATTCTCAGCCGCATTGTGGGTTATGAATTCCCGGTCTATGATGCCTTCCTCGTACATTGCCCGAAGCTGCCTCATATACTCCGGATAACGGCTCTTAAGGGGCCGCAGCCTGGCACTACCGTCCACATCGGGCATACCATGGTGCCAACTTGAAATATTGTATGCCATGGAGAAGAAGTCGTTTTGCAGATGCCAGATTCCCGAGTCCAGGGATGACTGCTGGGCATTCAGACTTGCCCCATAGGTATCATTTCTACCGTTTCTGTCGGGATCATTAACGGTAAACGCCCGACATACCTCTACAAACTCTGCCACTGTCTGGGGAGGTTTAAGGCCGAGGTTGTCAAGCCATTTTTTATTTATCACAAAACCGAATTTATCATAGCTATTTGGCCGGGGAATACCATAAATTCTACCATCCGGCAGGAATGCACAATCTCCGTATTGTTCTTTGGATATATTCGCGGCCAAATTGGGGTATTGGGCGATCCGGTCCGTCAGGTCCAGCAGCAGCCCTTCCTCCGCCCATTGGGTTGCGAAAATATCGGCTCCGTAATGTACCAGGTCGGGCATAAGTCCGGTGGAAACCAGCATCTTTACCCGATCCCCGTAACCGTTCTGCGGGGGCGCTTCGATTTTAAGGCGGATATTCAGTTCATCTTCGATGAGACGGATTAAGGGATTTCCTTCCAACTGGATCTCCGGGTTAAGCTGGAGTACCACGCTTATTTCTATTGGTCCTGAACCGGTGGAAGCGGCGCTTCTGCTGCCGGCACATTCCGCCTGTTTTGCACCCAATAAAAATACCAATAAAACCAGGGTCAAAACCTTTTTCATTTCTGTTCCTCCATTACTATTTATTTTTCCATGCCAAGCATGGTAATACACCGTACCATTAGAATAGCCGCCCCTTTTGGGGATGATATTCCTCCATCGTTATTCCTTTACAGAACCCAGGACGATACCCCGTACAAAGTACCGCTGCATAAAAGGATAAATAAGCAATATAGGCAGAATCACAATGACAATTGCCGCCATTTTAAGGGTAAAGGGATGACTACGGGCCAAAGCGGTGAGCATAGCCGATACCGGCGATACGGTATCGGTATTTTCCACCACCAGTTCCCGTAATACCAAAATCAAGGGCCACAATTTTCTATCAGAGATGTACATCATGGCGGAAAAATAATTGTTCCAATAATTAACCGCAGAAAAAATAGTCATGGTGGCGATAGCGGGCTTGAGCAGGGGAACCAAAATTGAAAAAAGGATCCGGATCTCATTCGCCCCGTCTACCTTGGCAGCCTCCTCCAAGGAAGGAGGAATCGTGGTTATAAAAAAATTCTTCATCAAGATCAAATTAAAAGCGCTGATACATCCGGGCAGGATTAGCGCCCAAACACTGTTATAGATTCCCAAATTACGGACCAAAAGATAATTAGGTATCATACCGCCGTTAAAAAACATGGTAAAAAGGATCAGCCCCATGAACAAACGGCGGCCCTTCAGATTCGGCTTGGAAAGGGGGTATGCGGAAATAACCAGCAAAAATACACTCAAGATAGTCCCCGCTACGGTAATCGTGAGGGTCACCAGATATCCGGAATGGATAAGGTCATAATCCCAGATCTCCTTATACGCATGAAGATCCGGATGAGAAGGAATTATTCTGAGAGGTTCCGTGAGGTATTCTTCATAGGACATAAAGGACGTAAAAAACACATACATAAAGGGGACAAAACAAGCCAAGGCAAACAAGGTGATTACCATAATGGCGAAAGCTTCCAATAAATAATCCTCAACCCCCCGGGTAAGGCTGACAGAATCTATCCGAAACCTCAAAATATCCCTTCCTTGCCGAGTAGTTTTGCCGTGGCGTTAGCTGACATAAGGAGTAAAAATCCGACTACCGAACCAAAAAGTCCGACTGTGGTGGCAAAAGAAAACCGTCCGTTGATGATCCCCAGACGGTAGGTATAGGTTTCAATAACCTCGGACACAGCCAGATTACTGCCGTTCTGCAGAATAAAGATCTGTTCAAACCCATTATTCAAAAGATTGCCGATGCTGAGAAGCAACAGGATGATTATAGCCCCCTGAATGCCTGGAAGGGTGATATACCGGATCCGCTGCAGCCGGGAAGCGCCGTCGATGGTCGCTGCCTGGTACAATTCCGGATCAATGGAAGTAACCGCCGCGAGATAGATGATAGTATCCCAGCCGGCGTTCTTCCAAACATGGGATATTATGGCGATACCCCGGAAGTATTGCGCACTGCCCAGAAAAAACACCGGTTCCCCTCCCAAGGTCTTAATAAAATTGTTTACAATTCCCCAGGATGGGGACAGGAGATTAACCAAAATGCCACCGATGACTACCCAGGAGATAAAATAAGGCAAATATAGCAAGGTTTGAGCGATCCGTTTGAAGAGCAACAGGGGAATCTCGTTTATCAACAGAGTGAGTATTATAGGAATAGGAAAAAAGATAAACAATCGTAATATGCTTAAAAAGAGAGAATTCCCCAATACCCGATAAAATGTATCAAGGCTGAAAAGGTATTTAAAATTTTCAAGTCCCACCCAGGGGCTGCCCACAATACCTTTGGAGAATTTAAAATCCTTAAAGGCTAATACAAGGCCGTACATGGGAATATAATGAAAAATAATAAAATAAACCAGACATGGTAAAAGCAAAAGGTAAAAATATCGGTTCATCCGAAAATAACGACCCCATTCCCTGCCTTTTTTGAGAAGTAACCCCGGATCATTTTTGATCATACTACTCCCTCCTCAGGCCTTTATGCCGAAAAAGTTTACAGCAACCTTACCCGATAAATAACACGGTACAAAAACAGAGTAATAATTTAGAATTTAAAAAACAGAGGGATTTTCAACAGCGGAATTTAATACTCACTTGAGTAAAACGGGGTTTCTCCCTGAATGCCCAATGAACATACCGTATTAAACAGTAATACTCCTGGGAATGGGTATCGCAGAGATTAATATAGGGATAACCATGACACAGATCCCGCAACATCGGTGATTGTGCAGAACCAACAGTATCATAATTATAACAACAATAATTATCCATGGGTATTTCCAATTTCTCAGTGGAACACTTGCGGATTTACAAGTGCTTCTTCAATACTTTCCTTATTATAAATTGAGAAATTCGAAATTGTCAAGCCTTTTTTTCCCTTTTTCTTTAATTCGGAATATGAAACACGGCATAGGGTATATCAAGCCAGTGAGAGAATCCCATCAAGCTACAGCCTGATGTCGGCGGGAAGCCCGGCATACAGTTGAATGAGCTCAAGAAACACAAAAACTCCCCCTGCTCTACACGATAACCGAACTCGCTGGAGCCGGACGCCCACGTTTCCGCTCTCAAGTCTTCACTATCACCGGCAACGATTGCCCAGCCTACCGGTTCCCTTCCTCGGTCCCAAGAACCGTTCATACGTATACCACCGTTAGTCTTCAGGGCAGGTTGTTGGAGGAGGAGCTTTCTATATTCCGAATTGAAGTTCTTTTTTCTTTAAACGCTTTTCTAAAATCTGATATTAGATTTGTTCGAAAATCCGGTTTGTTACCTTACAAATATTGCAATCTCTCACCTTTGGGCTGCGAAATTGCGGTATTTCAGAGAAATTTGTTCGAAAACTGAGGTTTTCGAACAACTCTATTCTCAAGAAACCTCAATGTTTTTGCATGGATGGTTTAAGGGAACTTCCGGAAGCCTCGGTTGGGTAGGCTACCCGGAAAGAATCATTCATAAGCGTTATTCGGAAACTGAAGTTTCTGAATAACGCTTATAAGGACTTAGAACTGAGAAACCCCGAAAGCCCCTTACAAAAACAATTACGCTAAGGCGATTTTCTCCATAAGATTAAGAGCATCTCAAAGCCGCAGGTTCCGGGGACTTTCCTAAGGGTTCTCCCGCAATTCGTAGAGCTGCTTCAGGTTGCGGAGCTTGAAGGTCGCCTTTTCCTGTATCTGCCGGACCCGTTCCCGGGTTATACCCAAAAGTTTACCCGTTTCTTCCAGCGTCAGGGGGCCTTCTCCGGTAAGTCCGAATCTGAGCTGGATAATCTTCATCTCCCGCTCCGAAAGGTGGGACAGAATATCCTCCATGGTTTCCTGCAGGGTCATGGAAAAAACCATTTCAAAGGGTTCTTCCATGGTATCATCTTTGATAAGATCCGCAAGACGGGTCAGGTTACCGTCGTCCACGATGGTATCAAGGCTGGTGGTTTCTTGAGAAAGTTTGACGATCTCCTTCACCTTGGCGATGGATACCCCCAGATATTCGGATAATTCTTCTTCGCTTGGGTCTCTGCCAAGGTCCTGGGTCAGTTGTTTAGCCACAAAATAGCACTTTTTTATAGTATTCAACATATGGATAGGGATACGGATCACCCGTCCTTTATCGGCGATGCTCTTAATGATGGCCTGCCGGATCCACCAGGTGCCATATGTTGAAAAACGGCAACCCCTGGTATAATCAAACCGTTCTACCGCTTCTATAAGCCCAATATTACCCTCATCAATCAGATCAAGCAGGGACAGACCCCGGTGCTGGTAATTTTTAGCGATAGAAACGACCAGACGCAAATTAGAATTGATCATCCGGTTTTTATATAAAAGGAGCGAATTTTCCAGAAAGGAACGTTCTTTTTGATATGCTCCATCATCTTCCCTTTCCTCGTATTCCTTATCAAGGTTCCGTATCTGCTGCCGCAATACCACGATCTGTTGACCGATTAACTGTTCTTCTTGAACTGTTAATAACGGATATTTCGAAATTTGTTTAAAATAAAGAGCCAAAGGATCTGTTTCTTTGGAAGCTTTCGATTTCTTTGGACTTTTCATTGATGAAAGATCTGATGTTCTTTTTTTCGCACGGCTTCTTTCCATGCCAACATCACTCATAGGATATAAAACCCCTTTCCTTCCTGTTCCTGTCTGCTTGCTTTTTCCCAAAATAGATACCGTTCTTGCCATATTACCACCTTTTTCAGGCTTTAGCTGTATTTTTATATATCGAAACTATCTGTGAAAATATTCAGGCGTCTTAAGCTCGGGGGGCACGGGCCGGATCTATGGGATTATTATTCCGGTATACCATAAAAAACAATTGAGGTTTTTCGGATACCGCATCAATACCTAACTTTCCCAGTTCTGTTCCCGAAGCGACCCTGTCGCCTACTTTTACCGAAAGACTTTCACAACCGCCGTATACGTACAAATAACCTCCTGTAACCTGTATTATCGCAACCTTTCCAAAGCCACGGTAAGGTCCCGCGGATACCACCGTCCCCGGGACAATATTTCGTATGGATTCTGATTTTTCCCCTAAAACCACCACCCCGTTGAGCTTCCCCGTCATATAGGATACCTCTTGAGCCCGCACCGGCCAGACAATGGACGCATCCACCTTCCTGGGTTCCACTGAACGGGTAACGGTCCCTGCCGCCGGATTTGAGCGCTCGACCGGAGGGGGCGCCGGAGAAACCTCCGGGGTACCGGCGGCGGCCGGCAGGGGAATACGCAATACGTCCCCGGCCTTTAACACATAATTTTCCGCGATTTCATTGGTAGTCCGAAGGGCCTGGAGGGTAATACCATAGGTCCGGGCTATCCCATAAAAGGTTTCTCCTTTGGCTACCCGGTGTTCCTTAAAGGCGGCCGCCGGAACGGAAATTTGAAAACCTCCGGGTATTTTAATACGTTGCCCCACTTGGATCCTCAGGACATCCGTATCGGTCATACCATTCAGGGATAAAACATCTTCAACTCTAACCCCATAAGACCGGGCTATAGAATAAATAGTATCCCCCCTTTGTATAACATGAACCGTTTCTTCGGCGGATATACATACCGCTGAAATTAAAAACAGGAGATAAAAAAAGCTGTCTTTGACCCTCATATTGGTTCATTATCGGCATTTTTAATTCCCTACTATATGAGATTTATAGCCCGTTTTTGGATAATTCACAAGCATTTTTTCGGTGAATTTGTTAAGTAATCATAATATACTACTATCTTTTTTAGTTTTGTACAAAAAAAACGATTATTTCTCATTTTTTGACCAAAAAGCGTGTTATAAAGGGGAAAATTTGTTCCGGCGGAGCCCTCAAAGAGGGACGGCTTCAGTTTTCCGCGGAAATTGTCTGCGGAAAGGCCCCTTTCCCGCCCCGCAAATCCGCCCGGTGATATATGAGGGTTATTCGGAAACTGAGATTCCCGAACAACCCTATGCTTTGGAGGTGGCGGGAGTCGAACCCGCGTCCTAATACGCGAAATACCGGTCTCTACAGGTTTAGCCGCGTTTTATATTGTCGGGATGGGCTTAGCTCTGCGGCCCGCGGCCCGTCCGTATTCCGGAATTATCTCGTCGCACCCCGTCCGAAAGCGGAGCTTGACCAGCCTTGATTGCGACGGAAACTCGGCCCCTCAAGGCGGCGGAGCCGGTTTCCGCGTTCCGCTGTTTATGCAGCGAGAGCGTAACTGTCGTAGTCGGCAGTTAAATTGTTGCCGAATGTTAGGAGCTCGGCACTCCACCTGCAACCTGCACCCCGAACCGTACCAGTCGAAACCGGTGCACCCCCGAAACAGAAAAACCGGCACTATTCCGGCCTTTTCGGGTCCTTACTCTTTTACAAACCCTAAAATAATAGTATATTAGGCGCAGAAGCAATGGTCAAGTAGGTAAGAGGAATGAAAAATCCGTCTCCCTTACTTGATCTACGAGGCGGGATAGGGTTATTTATATAGCTTTTTTATATCAAATTCTAAGGAAACTACCTCTCCATGGTTGACTTAAAAGAATCTGAAGAACTCCTGGTGAGGGAGATAGAGGCATATCTGGACTCACGATTTCCTGAAGACGCAGAGCTGGTCCGTCAGCGTTTTATCTGCCTGAAGGCCCTGGGAGAGGCGGTTTCCTCCTTTCCTTCGGTACGGGATGCCCATACCCTGCGGGGAGTATTTCGGGACGAGGAAAAACTGATAAAAGTCCTCTGCGATTTCATGCCTTCGGCCCGGATGCTCCATATTCCGACAAAAATCGTGGCAACCAGGAGTTATTTGATCGCCAAGGCTCACGCGTTTTCCCTGCTCTCCATCCTGGTACAGGATACGGATCAATTTTATACCCCGGTACGAAGGGTTATATTTTCCATCATTTGTACCATTATGACCGAGGAGGTCTATCTATCGTTCTTAGCCGACCATGGCTTTTCCGGGGATATTAAATTCCGCCTGGCCAATGACCTTATTTCCCTCTGGGACAGTGGAACCGACCCCCGATCGGTACAGCATTTACCGGCCCTGGAAGCCCTCTGGGCAGCCCGGGACGCGACTCCCCCCAGCTTCGGAACCATGGACGGGGCCAGCGAATTGATCCGGATATCCCTGGATCTGGAGAAGGATTGGCGGGACTTTCTGGTGTCTCAGACGGCCAATGATGAAACCCGGTGGGCCCTGGAGGAATTTCTTTTTGGCCTCTCCTATGAGGAAATCACCGAAGTCCGCTCCCGGCTGAGACGTTTTGGGGTAAGCGCGGTTAATTATGATGAAATTCCCTCTTTTTTGGGAAGCAAACCCGCCTATACCGAGGTAACCAACGCCGATCCCCGGGCTATTTATGACTTTTATGTGGATCGAAGGGACGCGGCGGCTTTTCGCAAACGGATCTCCGCCCCGGGGCCCAAAAGGACCCTGGAAGAAACCTATCTGCGCTACCGTATTACCCAGGAGTGATAAAAGGTTTCACGCAGGCGGCGGCTTTAACCGGAATTTACCCGGATACGGCTCCCGTTCATTCGTATCGCTGGATTTCGTCAAAAACATACTCCAACCGTATTTCGGCTTTCTTAAACATGGCCTCGGAATCCTCCGCGTCATGGTAACGCCGCTGGCATACCACCCGGACGATGCCGCAGTTGATAATCAGCATGGCGCAGGTTCTGCAGGGGGTCATCCGGCAATACAGGGTGGCCCCGGCAATGGCGATACCCCGTTTGGCGGCCTGGCAGATGGCGTTTTGCTCCGCGTGAACCGTCCTGACGCAGTGGGTGGTAATGCTTCCATCCTCGTGGACCATCTTTTTAAACTGGTGCCCCACTTCGTCGCAGTGGGGCAGCCCTGCGGGGGCTCCTACATAGCCGGTTACCAGGATCTGATTATCCTTGGCGATCACACACCCCGATCGTCCCCGGTCGCAGGTGGCCCGTTTGGCGATAGCGTCACAGACCTCCATAAAATATTCATCCCAACTGGGCCTTTTATACGGTTCCGCCATGATAATTCCCCCATCAAAACCCCGCGGTCTCCCGAGGCTTTTTAAAGCCCCTTGTACCGAACCGGTTGTTTGTATACAGTACTTCAAGATACTCTTTTGGTTCAAGACAAGCCCCGGAATTTTGCGGACCAGAAACCTTTTTAAAGGAATCCTATGAAACCAGTATCCTATCTTTCGGTATGTATGAACCCGACTTTCCAGAAAACCCTGGTGTTTTCTTCGATAGTGGGGAATACGGTAAACAGAACCGGAAACCACCGCCTGGATATCGGCGGAAAAGGGGCAAACACCTGTAGGGTTTTGACCCAGCTGGGAAAACCGGCGGTCCATCTCACCCAACTGGGGGGGGCGACCCGGCCCCTGTATTTGGAGCTGTGCCAACGAGACGGGATAACGGTTCAGTGGGTGGAAAGCGGGAGCCCCATACGGTTCTGCTATACACTGATAAATAATGGGGATGAAAGCATCACCGAATTGGTGGAAGAGTCGGATCCGGTGGATCCCGGAACAGAGGGCCGGATCCTGGACCGGTATATGGAACTCCTCCCGGCACAGGGGTTTATCATCATCTCCGGAACCAAAGCCCGGGGGTTTTCCGACGCCCTGGTCCCGCTTATGGTCCGCCGCGCGAAAGAAACCGGCACGGGGGTCATGCTGGACCTCCGGGGCACGGATCTGCTCCGCAGCCTGGAATACCGCCCGGACCTGATTAAGCCGAACCTGTTTGAATTCGCCCAAACCTTCGCGCCAGAGCTGATCCGCCGCAACGAAATTATGGAGGATGAAAAGCGGGTTAAAGCGGGGATTCGGGAAATTTGCCGGGAGCTTTGCGAAAAATACCAATGCCGGATTGTCCTGACCCGGGGGGCAAAAGCCGTCTGGCTTGCCGAAGGCGATCGTTTCTCCGAAAGCGTCTTTGAGCCGGTAAAGCCGGTCAATCCCATTGGTTCCGGGGACGCCTTTACCGCCGGGCTTGCCGCCGCCCTGGGGGACGGCGCCGCCCTGGAGGAGGCGGCGGCCCAGGGGATACGCTGCGGAAAGCTGAACACGGGGTTTCTGAAAGTCGGGACCATAGGGTAATACCAATTCCTGACAAGGGCGCCTTCCGGGCTACCGCCGCTTCCAGAGAAGCAATTTATAGCCCAAGGACAGCCCTATCCTGTTCCGGGAATATTGCATTCCGTTTCCGCCCCCCAGGATGGTCAGGCCGAGGTTCCGGTCGAAACGCAGGCCGGCAAAGAGTTCTCCGGGGCCCAGGGATAATCCCGCGTCAATTCCCAGACTCAGGCCGAAGGGCGGATCCATCCGGTAGGAATAGGAGCCCGCGGTTTCGTCCGAATCACCGGGAACCACATTCACCGCCCCCAGGGGCATCGTATAATAGGCGCCCACAAAGGGCGACAGGGTAAAGGAGCCTGTCTCCAGGGGCACTTTTAAGAACAGGGGAAGCATCAGGGAAAAGGACCGAAAGGTGTCGGTGGAGCGGACCAGTTCCGTCCCTTTTTGGGTTTTTTTCGCCGCCTTAAAGGTATCGTAGATAAACACCGCCTCCGCCTGGAGGTTTAAAAAACGGAAGGCCCGGAACTCCACCGCCACCGCCCCTTCGCCGGAAAAGCCCTGGCTTATCCCCGCTTCATAGTCCCCGGAGGCTTGGGGCATGGAGGTGTTGAGAACAATCGCCCCCCGCAGCCCCAAATACAGCCGCCGGTTATAGGGCCGCTTATCCTGCCTCACCGCTTCCTCCCTGGCAGGGGGTTCTTCCTCGGCGGGGGTCTCGGTTTGGAAATCCGCCTCCGCCACGGTTACCCGCTGTTCCACCGGGACGTGGGAAAAGATCCAGCTTACCATGGGGGGCAGATAACTCTCCGCCTCGCCCATATCTTCAAAAACCATCTCGTCGGTATATACCAGGGACCCGCTGTCGCTGTTCCACAGCCACAACTGAAAGTGCTGGAGGTCGTCTACGTCAACGTAATATTCGCCGGTCAGCACGTGTCGTGAGTCTCCCAGATAAACCGGTTCCGGGGGCTGGTCCGGGGGGAATTCAAGGCTTCCGGGAACCTGCTCGGCGGTTACCTGCCGGGTGGTATCAGCAATTCTCAGTTTACCCTCCATCATCGTCGATGAAGTCCTC
>JAISOO010000130.1 GCA_031275595.1 Spirochaetaceae bacterium
TCCGCCATGGGAGCTAGTAACAGGGGCTTATTTACGCTATAATTTATCATGTTATATCCTTAATTTACGTATGGTTAAAATAGGACCTTGACTTGTCTTATTCTATACCGTAAAGTATAAGAAGTAGAGGAGCGTACCGCATGATAGCAAAGAGTGATATGCCCAGCATCAATGAGAAGCCGCCGGAGGGTATCAAACCGGAAGGCGGTTCTTACCGGGTTCTTGTAGTCGATGATTCCATGTTTATCGCAAAACAACTTGGTCAAATTTTTACTTCCGAGGGTTTTGAAGTTGCGGGTACCGCCGCTGATGGGGCTCAGGGAGTAGAAAAGTACAAAGAGCTGTATCCAAATATCGATTTGGTAACCATGGACATCACGATGCCGGTAATGGACGGTGTTTCGGCTTTAGAAAAAATATTGGAATTTGACAAAAACGCGACCGTTATTATGGTCAGCGCCCTGGGGAAAGAGGACGTGGTAAAAAAATCCCTCCTGATGGGAGCCAAAAGCTATATTGTCAAACCCTTGGACCGAAAAAAAGTCTTGGAGCGGGTTGTTTCCGTCCTAAAACGGTAAGGTTTTGGCGTTATACATGCTTTTTACCGGATAGGGCCGGTTGAGGCTGTTTCAAAATCCTGTTGTCTGTCGGAGGACCTTCGATTGACAGGAAAAGCGGGCTCATGTCCGCTTTTTTCAAAGCCGGGTTCAACCCCCCCTTGAGTTTTAAACCCGGTTCTGTCAATGACGAATATGACATGGGCTGGTTCCAAAATCGGTTGTTTGGTAACCAGCCCT
This sequence comes from Spirochaetaceae bacterium, assembly GCA_031275595.1. The sequence continues at coordinate 798 of JAISOO010000130.1, forward strand.
TGCGGTTTTTCAGGCTACAAGCCTTGCAAAACAATCCTTTTCCGGAACCAGCCGGTTTCGGGGGAAGGTTTCAGGCATTTTTTTATTAGAGGGCTATGAAAGCGTATTCTATTTCTGATTTTATCTACGGGCTGCATGCGGATATTGAAACCACCGACCTGTTCGAGGGAATTTGGCCTATTCCCCATGGGGTTTCCCTTAATTCTTATGTGATTAAAGGGGAAAAAATCGCTCTGATCGATCTTTTCCGGGACTGGTCCGATGCGTCGGGCCAGGTGGAAAAGGCCCTTGCCTCTGTCGGTCTTAACTTTGGTTCCATAGATTACCTTATTCTCAATCACCTTGAACCGGATCATACCGGGTGGCTTCGGGAATTCCGGAAAAAGAACCCCCGGGCGGAGATCCTCGCCACCGCCAAAGGGATGAACCTGGTAAAATCTTTCTTCCATATCGACCAGGGGCTGCGGGCGGTAAAAGACGGGGACACCCTGGATCTGGGGGAGGGAAAGATCCTCACCTTTTTTGAAACCCCCAATATCCATTGGCCCGAAACCATGGTTACCTGGGAACCCCTTTCGGGGACGGTGTTTTCCTGTGATGCCTTTGGATCCTTCGGGGCCCTGGGGGATAAGCTCTTTGACGACGAATTTACCCCGGAAGAGCTGGCCTTTTTTGAAAAAGAAACCCTCCGGTATTACGCCAATATCGTTTCTTCCTTTTCGGTTTTTGTGGAGCGGGGGATACAAAAACTCGCCGGCCTCCCCGTGAAGGTGGTGGCCCCCAGCCACGGCATGGTGTGGCGGAAAAATCCCCAAACCATTATCAACCGGTATCTTCAGTACGCCTCCTATGCCAAGGGGCCGGCGGAAAAGGAAATTGCCGTGATTTGGGGCTCCATGTACGGCAATACCAAACAGGGGCTGGACGCGGTTATCCGGGGCATCGAGAGCCAGGGAATTCCCTACTCCATGCACCGGGTCCCCGATGAAAACGTATCCTGGGTGCTGGCGGATGCCTACAAAAGCGCCGGCCTGGTCCTGGCCATGCCCACCTACGAATACGCCATGTTTCCCCCCATGGCCTATGTCCTGGATATTTTCCGTCGGAAGCATATCTACGGAAAAACCGTCCTCCGGATCGGCTCCTGGGGCTGGGTCGGGGGCGCAAAAAAGGAATACGAGGCGGCTCTTGAAGGGCTTAAATGGACCTGCTGCGATGCCCTGGAATGGGCCGGCGCCCCCGCAGCCGGGGACCTCGCGGCCCTGGAAGAGGCGGGAAAAAAACTGGCCCGCGCCATCAAAGCGGGCTGATACCCTGGGCAGGAGGGGAGCCGGGGGTTCCGTATTTCCGGTTTGCGCTGAAGCGCAACAAACGGTGAGGGTAAAAGCAAATGACGGCCCCGGTTAATCTCACCACAACCCGAATTTTACCATCCGTTCCATGGTATCCCCCATATCGTATTCGACTCCCTTGAACTGCCAGAGGCCGCTTTTTAAGTCAAAAAGGGCATACCGGGCAACCGCGTGAAACCGCCGGTCCCAGGAAGGAGCCTCGTCCGCGTTCCGGGGAAAACCGACGCTTCCGGGATTGAGGAGAAACCGCGTCCCCCGGCGGTCGGTTTCCACCATCGCCTCCGGGGGGCCGTAACGGCCGGTACACGGCCCCTTCGCCTCGCCGGTATGCTGCATAAAGACCGAGGGAAGATGGGTATGACCGAAAAAACAACGGGAAAAGGCCGCCTGCCGAAAGGCTATTTCCGCGTCAATTTCGGAGAGGATATAGCTCCAGACAGGGTCCTCCGGCCCCCCATGGGAGAGGAGGAGCGGCTCCGGGGTATCCCGATCTCCGGGGGACACTCCCCGGTATTCAAGCCGGGGCTGAAGCCGGGAAAGATAGGCCTTGTTCGCCGCCGTAAGGACCGAAAGGGTCCATCGGAGAGATTTTTTTGCGTGGAAAGAAAAGGACTTGGCATTAATGACCTTTCCCGCGGCAAGATCGTGGTTGCCTCCCAGGATAAGGGCCGAAACTTCCGCGGCAAGTTCCACACATTCGTTGGGATCCGGGCCGTATCCCACCAGATCCCCCAGGCAGAGGATAAGGTCCCGATCTTCCCTGGTCCGGTTCAGGACGGCGGTAAAGGCGGCCAAATTGGCATGCACATCGGAAATTACCAAAATTCGCATTACACCGGTCTTGAGCAGCTTCCCAAAACTTCAGTCTTCAGAAGTTTTCCCACCCCGCGGAGAAAATTGCCTCCTGGTAATTGTTTATACCACCAGGAACGATCGATTTCCGCGGAAGAACCTCCGGAACCCCAACCGGGATTTCCAGAGGTTCCTTCTTATTATACTATATATAATAGGGAGGGTTCTGGGAACCCTAAAAACCGGCCGGGCAATGTTGACCCGGTTGGTTCTGAAACAGCCCCACGGTACTATACTTTAAGGGCGGGACGGATTTTTTCAGGATATAAAATGAAAAAGAAAAAACAATCGCTGCTGGAACAGGTCTTCCAGGATTTTCTCCCGGACATTTGGACCCTTCTTTCGGAGACCACCCTGTTTTTAAGCAGAACCAAGGAATTCTATCTCTATGAAAATCAATTACGGACATGGCGGGCAAGCCTCCAGGCGAAACGAAAAAGCCCGGAAGAGATCGGTAAAATTCGCCGGGAAATAACGGAACTGCGGAAGCATCTCCGGCTTGAGGGCTATGACCTGAGTTTGGGGAAACAGAATCTGATCTTTGAAGGTTTTAAAAACGATGCCGCTTTGGGAGAAGGATTCAGGCGGGTGGTCCTGTTTTTTACCGCCGAGGATATCTATTGGCTCGCCGGGGAAGATAACCATATTACCCTGGCGGAATTTCTGGAACGCCGCATCTACGAAGAACATCAGGGGAGGCAAATTCGGTACAAACACTACCTCTGGTACCGCCGGCGGGGGACGGATCTGATCCTTGCGGGCTCCGATACGGAAACGAAAGAAGATTTTGAGCGGCTCAAGGCCATGGGAGAAGCCAACAGCCTCCTGTTTTTGAGCAGACTAAAAAACCTCAAGTAGGACGGGTTTAAAGCGGCCGTCCCCTACAAAATTTGTTCGTCAATGGGTTTTCCCCCGGGAACCATGGGCAGGACCTTTTCATCCTGGTCGATGTGGGCGTCAATCAGCGCCGCCCTGCCCTGGGCCAGTTCCCCCAAGGCCCTGTCCAGAACCGCCCGGAAGGCGTCCTCATTACCGGCCCGGTAGCCTGAAATCCCGTAGGCCTCGGCGAGCTTAACGAAATCCGGATACCGGTCCAGGGTGGTCTCCGCGTAACGTTCCCCGTAAAAAAGGGTCTGCCACTGCCGGACCATCCCCAGGGTACGGTTGTTGAAGATCAGGATCAGGATGGGGATCCCATAGGTGGTGAGGGTTGCCATTTCGGCGCAGTTCATCCTGAAGGAACCGTCCCCGGTAAAAAGCGCCGCAAGCCGTTTGGGGTTGGCGATCTTGGCCCCCAGGATTGCCCCCAGACCGAAACCCATGGTCCCCAAGCCCCCGGAGGTCAGGAAGGAACGGGGCCTGGAGAAGGGGTAGAACTGGGCGGCCCATATCTGGTGCTGCCCCACATCGGTGGCCACGATGGCGTCCTGCCCCAGGGCCTTGGCGGCCTCCTCGATAATGAACCGGGGGTGGAGGCTGGTTTTCCGGTGATGGGCCGCGGGGGTCTTGGATTTCCACTTTTCTATTTCCCCGTTCCATTCGGTTTCCGTCCGTTCCGGGAGCTTTTTCAGGATCTTCCCCATGATTTCCCTGATGTCCCCCACCACCGAGACCTCCGTGGGGATGTTCTTGTTGATCTCCGCGGGGTCGATGTCCAGGTGCAGGACCTTGGCCCCGGCGGCGAATTTATCCGGCCTGCTGGTTACCCGGTCGGAGAAACGGGCGCCGACGGCCACCAGGAGGTCCGCCTTTTGCACCGCCTTGTTGGAGGCCACGGTGCCGTGCATCCCGATGAGTCCCGTACAGAGCCGGTGTTCCCGGGGAATGGCCCCGATCCCCATGAGGCTGAGGGCCACCGGGGCGTTGATCCGCTCCGCCAACTGGATGATTTCCCTGGAAGCCCCGGCGATGTTGACCCCCCCGCCGGCGTAGATCACCGGCCGTTTGGCCCCGCAGAGTACCGCCGCCGCCCGGTCTATGTCCTCCCCGGTGAAGGTGGGGGTCCCGAAGCGTTCCGCCAGCCGCCGGGCCCGGGCGCCGGTATCGCCGGACCCGGCGGCATCCCGGGCGGGCAGGCGTCCCTTACCCGTCCCGGACTCCCGGGGGGTCCACTCCCCCGGGGCGGCGGTAACATCCTTGGGTATGTCGATGAGGACCGGCCCTGGCCGGCCCGAGCGGGCCACGACGAAGGCCTCCCGAACCACCTCGGCCAGTTCCCCGACGTCCTTGACGATCCAGTTGTGTTTAACCACGGGCATGGAAATCCCCGTGATGTCCACTTCCTGAAAACTGTCCTTCCCCAGCAGGGGGACGGCAACGTTCCCGGTGATCGCCACCAGGGGGGAAGAATCCATATAGGCGGTGGCGATCCCCGTGATCAGGTTGGTGGCCCCGGGTCCTGAAGTGGCGATACAAACCCCCACCTTTCCGGTGGACCGGGCGTAACCATCCGCCGCGTGGGCGGCGTGTTGTTCGTGGCTCACCAGGATATGCCGGAGCCGGTCCCGGTGTTTGAATAATTCATCATAGATAAATAAAACCGCCCCGCCGGGGAACCCAAATACCGTATCCACCCCCTGTTCAATAAGGGATTCAATTAAAATGCGGGCGCCAGAGTACAACATGCTGCTTTTCTCCTCCAAATTAATCGGTGCCGGGCACCTTGAACACCGCTCCGGCGGCGGCGGAACTTACCTGCCGGGCATACCGGGCAAGGTAGCCGGAACGTACCTTGGGGGGCAGGGGTTTCCAGGCGGCTTTCCGCCGGGCCAGTTCCCCATCGTCCAAGCGCACGTTGACGCTCCGGCCCTCAATGTCGATGACGATCCGGTCCCCTTCTTTAAGCAGGGCGATGGGCCCCCCCTCGGCGGCCTCCGGGGAGACGTGTCCTATGGCGGCCCCCTTGGTCGCCCCGGAGAAGCGGCCGTCGGTGATGAGGGCCACCTTATCGTCCAGCCCCCGGCCCGCCAGGGCGGCGGTGGGGGCGAGCTTTTCCTTCATCCCCGGCCCGCCCTTGGGCCCCTCGTAACGGATGACGATCACGTCCCCCGGAACTATCTTCCCGCCCATGATGGCGTCGAAAGCGGTCTCCTCGGAATCGAAGATCCGGGCCGGACCCTCGTGCTTCAGCATTGCGGGAGCGACGGCGCTCTGTTTGACCACACAGCCCTCCGGGGCGAGGTTCCCCCAGAGGGCGGCGAGTCCCCCGGTCGCCGAGTAGGGATCCTCTATGGGCCGGATGATTTCGGTATTCCGGTTCTCCGCGCCCGCCAGCGCGTCCCCCAGGACGCCGTATACCGTCGGGGCCTCCGGGTCGATCAGGTTCTTCTTCGCCAGTTCCGCCAACACCGCGGGGACGCCCCCGGCGGCGTGGAGGTCCTCAATAACCGCGGTTCCCGCCGGGGCGAGCTTGCAAAGGTTGGGGGTCACCGCGCTGACCCGGTTGAGCAGGTCCAGGCCCAGGCTGAAACCCGCCTCATAGGCTATGGCGGGGAGGTGCAGGGCGGTATTGGTGGAACAACCCAGGGCCATGTCCAGGGCCAGGGCGTTCATAAAGGCCCCCTCAGTCAAAATGGACCGGGGACGCAGATCCTTCCGCAAAACCTCCAGGGCTAAAATTCCGGTCTTCTTGGCAAGCCGCTGCCGTTCCGCCATCACCGCGGGGATGGTGCCGTTTCCCGGCAGGGCCATCCCCAGGGCTTCGGTAACGCAGTTCATGGAATTGGCGGTGAACATCCCCGCACAGGAACCGCAGCCCGGGCAGGCGGCGTCCTCCAGGGCGGCAAGTTCGGCCGCGCTCATATTACCCGCCCCCACGGCGCCCACCGCCTCGAACATGGTGGTCAGGGTGATGGGGTTCCGTCCCGCGCCCTTCCGGCGGCCCGCCAGCATGGGCCCTCCGGAGACAAAAACCGCGGGCAGATTGAGCCGCGCCGCGGCCATGAGCATCCCCGGCACGATCTTGTCGCAGTTGGGGATAAAAATCAGCGCGTCAAAGCCATGGGCCATGACCATACATTCAATGGAATCGGCGATAAGCTCCCGGGTCGGAAGGGAGTAACGCATCCCCTCATGCCCCATGGCGATTCCGTCACATACCCCGATCACCGGGAAGGTTACCGGTACCCCCCCGGCGAGGCGTACCCCGTCGGCGGCGGCCCGGGCCAGGGTGTCCAGATGTACGTGCCCCGGAACGATCTCGCTCTTCGCCGCGGCAATGCCGATAAGCGGCCGGCTAAACTCCTCGTCAATAAACCCCAACGCTTTAAAAAGAGACCGGTGCGGCGCCCGGGCCGCCCCCTTATTAACCGCATCACTCCTCATGTTCCGCTCCTCACGCTCATTCTTTACCCTTCCGGCTGTCTTTGCCGTTTATCCTTCGCCCCGCAGCGCCTTTAACACGGCGGTTCCCATTTCCCTGGTCCCGACTATTTTTTCGGTCCCGGCATGGCCCCCCCGGCCGGCGATGTCCGCCGTCCGCAGCCCCCCGTCCAAAACAGCGGCCACCGCGGCCTCAATGGCAAGGGCCTCCCGCTCCAGGCCAAAGGAGTAGCGGAGCATCAGAGCGGCGGAGAGGACCGCCGCCAGGGGGTTGGCGATATCCCGGCCGGCGATGTCCGGGGCGGAACCGTGGATGGGCTCGTAGATCCCCCGGGACCCCTTTTGCGCCGGGGAGGAGGCGGGCGCCCCCAGGCTTGCGGAGGCAAGCATCCCGATGGAGCCGGTGAGAACCGCCGCTTCGTCGGAGAGGATATCCCCAAAGAGGTTGGAAGTAACGATCACATCGAACTGGCCCGGGGATCGGACCAGCTGCATGGCACAATTATCCACATACATATAGGATGTTTCAATATGGGGATACTCCTGCGAGATGGCCTGGGTCAGTTCCCGCCAGAGCCGGGAAGATTCAAGCACATTGGCCTTATCCACCATACAGAGTTTTTTCCGGCGGACCTCCGCGGCGGCGTAGGCGGTACGGAGAACCCGCTCGATCTCAACCGTGGAATAGGTTTCGGTATCAAAGGCGGAGTTTCCGTCGGCGCTCCGGCCCCGTTTGCCAAAGTAGATTCCCCCGGTCAGTTCCCGGACGATGAGGAGATCGAACCCCTCCGCGGCCAAAACCTCGTCCTTGAGGGGGCAGGCGGAACGGAGCTGGGGCAGAAGGGCCGCGGGCCGCAGGTTGGCGTAAACCTCAAGGCCGGCGCGGAGCCCCAGGAGGGCCCGTTCCGGCCGCAGGTTTCCCGGCAGGGTTTCCCACTTCGGCCCTCCCACCGCCCCCAAAAGCAGGGCGTCGCATGCTTTGGCCGCCTCCAGGGTCTCCGAAGGCAGGGGCTCCCCGGCATGGTCAATGGCACAGCCCCCGGCTTCCAACTCAACATAGTTAAACACGTGGCCGAATTTATCCCCCGCCGCGTCCAGAACCTCCGTGGCCTGGGCAATCACATCGGGGCCTATCCCGTCGCCGGGAACCAGGGCAATCGAATAATTCACTGTTCTTCCCTCCGCGTAACAGACTGCTCCCCCTCACCGCCCCGGACGCCGGAATCGGCTCAAGGGGAACCGGATTCAAACCTCAGATTTTTGAATCCGGAGGCTTTCCCAAAACTGAAATTTTGGGACGACAGCCTCAGATTGAAAAAGCGGTCTAAAGCCCGCTTTTCCCCATAAATCTAAGGTTGCTTTCCCAAAAACTGAAGTTTTGGGAAAGCCTCTACGTTTACTTTAATCAAAAAAGGTCTTGTAATCATTCCTATACAAATGTATAGTGGTATCATGGACTTGGGAGAAAAAATCGCCATCCTGGCAGGGGCGGCAAAATACGACGCATCCTGCGCGTCTTCCGGGAGTACCGGCAGGGGAACCGCCTTCGGCCTTGCCGAACCCGCCGGGATATGCCATAGCTGGACCGAAGACGGCCGCTGCGTCAGCCTCCTCAAGGTCCTCTACTCCAACAGCTGCCGGTTCGACTGCGCCTACTGCGTAAACCGGGCCTCGGCGGATACCCGGCGGGCCTCCTTTACCGTGAACGAGCTGGTGGAACTTACCTGCCAATTTTACCGGCGGAACTATATCGAAGGGCTTTTCCTTTCTTCCGGGATCTTTGCCGATCCCGATATGGTTATGGAAAAACTCATCGAAACCGCGAAAAAATTGCGGACCGAGGCGGGATACGGGGGGTACATCCACCTCAAGATCATCCCCGGGACGGGGGAAAAATTGATCCGCCAAGCGGGGCTCTACGCGGACCGGTTAAGCGCCAACATCGAGCTCCCCACGGACAAAAGCCTGCAAGCCCTGGCCCCTCAAAAATCGGGAAAGGTGATCCTGGGGGCCATGGAGGAGGTGGCTGAAACCGGGGCCCAATTTGAGGAAGACCGGCGGCAAATCCGGTTTTTACCCCAGGGTAAAACTTCCGCCCCGGTTTTTGCCCCGGCGGGGCAGAGTACCCAGCTCATCGTGGGGGCCAGCGAAGAGGACGACCGGCAAATTATCTCCCTCTCCGGGGCGCTTTACCGCAAATTCTCCCTGCGCCGGGTCTATTACTCCGCCTTTATCCCTCCGGGCCGTTCCGGCCGGGGGGGCATTCCGGATCCCCGGCTCCCGGATATTCCCGGCCCGCCCCTGGTTCGGGAACACCGGCTTTATCAGGCGGATTGGCTCCTCCGGTTTTACCATTTCCGGCCCGAGGAGATCCTGGATCAATCCACCCCTTTTCTGGACCCCCACCTGGACCCAAAAACCGCGTGGGCCCTGAAAAACCTGGACCAATTCCCCCGGGAAATAAATACCGCGGACTACGAAGCGCTCCTCAGGGTGCCGGGGATCGGGGCGAAAAGCGCCCGGCGTATCCTGGAGGTCCGACGCTCCCGGTCCCTCTCCTTTGACGGCCTTCGGCGCCTGGGGGTGGTTTTGAAACGGGCCAGGTATTTTATAACCCTTTCCGGTTCCTTCATGGACCGGCCCGACGATCCCCGCCGGATCCGCCGCTTCCTTTCGGACAGCGACGGCGCGGGGCTCCAGCTTCCCCTCTTTGAATTTTAGGGGGATCGGGAACAGCCCCTATGGAGGAGGAAGATGCTTGAACTGAGTTATGACGGGACCTTCGAGGGGCTCCTCACGATCCTCGCGGGGGTTTGCCGGGGCGCCCCCCCGCCGGACCGGATCCGCCGGGTCCCTCCCCGGGAAACCCCGGATCATGGGGACCTTTTTGGTCCAGGCGGGCTTCCCGGCGGGATCTTCTGTCCCGCCTCCGGGGAGGAGGCCGCCTCCCTGGCGGAAGAATTCTTTGAACTTTCCGCCAAAGCCTACGACAGTTTCCTCTGCGGCTGGATGAGCGAGTTCCCCATAGAGGCGGAATGCGTCCGCTTCGGCGGAGGGCTTTTTTCCGCGGCGGAAGCAGCCGCCGGGGGGAGGGGCTCCCCGGAAGCCCGGCAGGGGGCGGAACGGGCCGCTTCCGACCGGGGGAATCCCGCTGTCCGGACGGTCCTTGACGCGGCCTACAAGGTACGGCACGAGGCGGACCGTCTCTTCGGATTCCTCCGGTTCAAGCCCGATTCCCGGGGAACCTATGTTGCCCGCTGCGCCCCGGACCACTTCGTCCTCCCCCGGCTGGCCGGTCATTTCTCCCGCCGCTTTGGGGCTGCCCCCTGGCTTATCATCGACGAAAAACGGGAGCTTTGCCTCCGGGGGGACGGAAGTGGGGGACCGCCCTTGTTGATTCCGGCGGCCTTGGGCCGGGAAACAGCCTCTTCCGGCGCGGAAGAACCCGGCGCCGGGGAAGATCCCTGGGAGGAGCTTTGGCGGACCTACCACGGCTCAATTAACAACCCCCGCCGGAAAAATCCCGGCCTGCAGCGGCAGTTTATGCCCGCCCGGTACTGGAAGTACCTTCCCGAAATGGGGGAGTCCGGTAATTTGTAAGGGCATGGCGCAAGAAAACATGAAACCCTAATTAAGGGTCCGGCGTTCGGCTTCCGCCGCTTCCTTTTCAAGCCCTATGGCGCGGAAGATCTCCGCGGAGCGCCGGTAGGCGGCAAGGGCTTCATCGCCGCGGGCGGCCTTTTGGTATACCTCCCCCAGGGCAAGCCAGTCCATGCCCAGGCCGTAGCTGTTTTCCGCCCGGCGGTCCAGGGCCAGGGCCCGGGAAAGGGCCTCCAGGGCGGAATCGTACCGGCCGGACACGGAGCGGACCGAGGCGATGAGGTACCAGTCATAGGCTGCCAGCTCCAGATACCGATCTTTTTCATGGATATCCAGGGCTTTGGCCAGGGCGCTTTCCGCTTCGGCCCAGTGACGGAGTTCCTTTTCCGCAATGCCTATGACGGTCCATCCCAGGGCGCTGTTGAGCTTGTCGGACTTTAAGCGGGCCAGATCCTCCCTTACCGCTGCGATAACCTTCTCCGGAGTACCGGCGCCCCCGTCCAAAATCAGGCTGCTCCTGGCCATGTAGATCCGGCTGGCCGCGGCCAGCTCCTCCTCCCCCGCCCGTTCCGACTCCGCCAGGGCGGCGTCCCAGAGGGCCCGGGCCGCTTCGACCCGGCCCAGGGAAAAAAGGACGTTCCCCTGGGAAAGCCATACCCGGATCAGCAGGGGCGGCCGGTCGGTACTGGCGGCAAGGCGCCGGGCCTCCTCCAAAAGGGTCAGGGCCCCTTCGTAATTCCCCCGGTCCGCCTCCCGGTTTGCCAGGTTAAGCTGGGTTTCGGTCTCATTTTGGAGCGTAAAGAGCTCCGCCGGACGTTCCGGCGCCGAAGAACAGGCCCCCAGGACAAAAAACGCCAGGGTAAACAACAGGGCCGTCTTCCGGCGGGGGCCGCCGGTCCTTTCTTCAAGCTTTTTTCCCATCATACTCCTCATATACGGTATCGCGCGGAAGCCGGGGCTGTCCGAACAAGTGGGGCTTTCCCAAAACCTCAGTTTTTGGGAAAGCCGCCTTAGATTTATGGGAAAAAGCGGGCTTTAAACCGCTTTTTCAGGAGCATTTCCGAAAACCAACCGGGTTTCGGGAAATGCCCGCGTTTTTTCACCTTTTCGGAGGGTCCCGACCCGCTTGTTCCCCCTAAAAGGGTACGGCCCGGGGATTGGTACCGTTGGTCTGAACCTCAACCGGGGGAGGCACCCCCTTTTTCAGGAGGGGATTATTCAACAGAGCGGTCAGCACGTCTTCGGCGCTCTTGAGGACATCCCGCAGCTCGGAAACTATCCCGGGTACCTGGGAAGGCAAAACAGCGGAGGCCTTTTCCAGGTTCCCCAATGTTCCCGCTACGGATTGGAGGGAGGATTCCAGGTTCGTGTACACGGAACCGTCCGTATCAAGAACGGTGAAAAGCAAACCCTCCGGTTCAACCAATTGGGCGGCGAGGATTTCCAAATCGCCGCTTATATTTTTAACATCCCTCAAAATGGGGTCCAGGCTCACATTCACCAGTTCGTCTATCCCCCCCAGAGTGCGGCCCAGGGAGGTCTTATCGGTTCCGGCAAGCGCCTCTTTTACCTCCACCAAAACTTCGTCCAAATCGTGTAAAATGACGTTAACCTCCGGGAGGAGTTCGGTATTAAAGCGGCTTAGCACCTCGTCAAACTGGGCCAATAACTGGGTTATGCTGTCGTCCCGGGCGGGCACCCTGGCCAAGCCCATTTTGATGAGATTTTGAGCCTGGGGGGAGTGTACCACCGGCACCAGAGCCCCCTCTTCCATCTGTTCCTCCCCCAGGCCGGAATAAAAAAGAAATTGATTCCCCAGCCCGATGGGACTGACCATAAGTTCCACCAGGGAACCCTGCTTAACCCGGCTGACATATTTATCGTAAATAGAAAAGGTTACCTCCACCTTGTCTTCGTCGGTGAGTACAAAGGACTTGACGTTTCCTATGGGAAAACCCTTGTACTGCACTACCATGTTATCCCCCAGCCCCGAGGCCGAATCCAAATAGGTCTTGAAATAATAGTCCTTGGCGAACCAGCGCTGTTTGGTTCCGAGCATAATAATCACAAAAACCAGGATGACCAGGGCGGTAATGATAAAAAAACCGACTATTTGGTCCGCAAAACGTATCTTAAATTTCATGAAGCGATTCCCTTCTCCACAAGCTGGGCCAGATTTTCATCTTCGGCGATTTGTTCCCTTGTAAAGGTAAAAGCGAGCTTCCCCTCCTGGATCATGATAATGAAATCAGCAAGATTTTTGATGATCCTAAAATCATGGCTTACCAGGATGATGGTGTTCCCCGCCTCCCGGCGGCGCCGCACGATCCGGATAAGGCGCTGGGCCGCGCTGTCATCCAAAGATTCGGTCCATTCGTCCAGAAAAAGCAGGGTAGGCCGGCAGAGCATGGCCCGGGCAAAGGCGATAAGCTTTTGTTCCCCCATGGACAGCATGGACGGCCGCATATTCAGGGACTTTTTATACTCCACCTCCGCGAGGACCTCGGCGATCCGCTTGTCCCGGTCCGTTTTGGTCATCCAGGGGAAATGTACCCTTAAGGGGAGCTCCAGGATCTGATCCAGGTTTTGGTTTGCCCAGAGGGCCGAATCCTGAAATACCACCGCCCCTTCCCTGCGGAAGGCCAGGTTCTCTTTCCGGCTCATGATGGAAATATTCCTTCCCCGGAAGCAAACCTCCCCATGGCTGGGAACCAGGAGGCCTGCGGAAAGCTTGAGCACCGTACTTTTACCGCCCCCCGAAGGCCCGACCAGGGCGGTGGTTTTGCCCTCCTCAAAGCGCCAGGAAACGTTCTGAACCACCTTCATGTTTTGGGCAAAAAAGGAGGTGTTTTTTAACTCAATGATACCGCTGGCCATGCTTTCCCCTTCGAACTCCTCCTAGATTAAAGACATATAGTAGAGGGCGGTAAGGACAATATCCAGAATGATACACCCGGCAAAGGCGGCCCCCACCGCCTTGAGCCCCGCCACGGGGATCTCCGTGCTGGCTCGCTCCACTTCAAAGCCCCGGGTGATGGCTACAATGGAAATAATCATCCCAAATCCCAGGCTTTTTATAACTGAAATAAGTATATCATGGATTGACAATATCTGGAGCAAATTATCAAAATAAATCGCGGCCGGCATGGGATTAAACAACTGGGCCACCACAAAGGAGCCGGCCAGGCCGAAAATGGAAAAATAAATGTTCAGCAAAAAAAGGGAAATGGTTACCCCCAAAAAACGGGGAACCGCCAGGTGTTCGATGGGGTCAACCCCCACGGAAATATAGGCTTCCACCTCGTGGGAGATAACCATACCGGCGATTTCGGTGGCGATGGCCGTTGCCGACCGGGCTATGATGATAAAGGCCGCCAAAAGGGGGCCCAATTCCCGGGTGATGATGGTGATGAGCAGGGTATAGATGAGCCGTTCCTGGGAAATTCTCGTCAAAAAGGGAATTCCGATGATATTAACCGCCGCCCCTATGCCAATTGCCAGCAGGGCGGAAATGCCCAGGGCTTCCACAAAGGTAAAGAGGATCTGCATGATGAGGATCTTAAAAGAAACGCTGCCCCGGAATAAAAAATACCCAACTCCTTTAAGGGTTCTGACAAAAAATCCAAAGGTATACAGGGGTTTGCCTAATAACGAGATCAATGAATTCATATCCTCGACTTATTATAATAGAGTATCAATCGGCGTTTGTCCATGTACAATAATGATAATGAAAGCTATACTTATTTTATCAGCGGAAACTTTTTCAAAATGTCCGGTTTTGAAAAGCCTCTGAGACAGCGAACCGCGTTCAAAAACAACCGGGTTTTAAATTCCGAATTTTGAGGAAGGCCCGTAATTTTCGTCGGATAGGGGAAGCGGCTTGTTTATAAAAAAAAGAACCCCTTCACTGAGGTTTGCCTTTATTTTAGCCCTGGGCATCAGCCTCGTGATGCTTACGGTCGTTTTTATCGTTCTTTCCCGGGGGATCATGGAGGACGCCTTATTCCGGCCGGGAAAGGATTATTTAGGCCGGCAGGACATGAGCGCCGACGATATCTTTGACATCATAGAACAGCCCTTCAACCTGCTGGTTTTATCCCTGGTAAGCGGTTTGATCCTCCTGGTCCTGGTCTTCTATGGTATTATGGTCCGGTATTTTCTATCCCCCCTGGAGAGGCTCTCCCGGGATATTCACAAAATCACCAGCGGCAACCGGCTGGATACGAAATCTTACTCATCCAGCAACGAATTTCAGATCCTCTGCACCTCTATCAATAATATGCTGGAAAAACTCAACCAGTCCTCCATTTCTACCAATGTTTTTAAAAGCATTCTCAACAGCATAGGCGCCGACCTCTACGTTTCCGATCCCGAATCTTACGAGATCCTTTTTATCAACGATTCCATGAAGGCCCATTACGATTTGGACGACCGGGTTATCGGGCAGCCCTGCTGGAAGGTATTTCATCAGGGTTTTGAGGAACCCTGCCCCTTCTGCCCCAATAAAAAACTCTCCGAAAATTCCGGTACCGTTGAGGTGTCGGAAGTATTCAACAATCTGACCAACCGGTACTATAAAAATACCGACTGTCTGATTGTGTGGGGAAAAAACAAATACGCCCATCTTCAGCACAGCGTGGATATAAGCGAACTGAAAGCCGCCGAAGCCACCCTTAAAAAACGGCTCCAGCAGCAGGAACTGATGTCCGCGATCTCCCATACTTTTATCTCCTCCGAAAACCAGTCTACCCTGCTCCACAACGCCCTCCTGATGATCGGTAAGTTTATGAACGTCAGCAAAACCTTCCTGATCCGGCTCAATCCCGCTACCAATACCCTGGAATTTGAACACGAATGGTACAACGAAGGCCAGGACATACCCCGTACCCCGAAACAATCATCCCCCTTTGCGCCGGGGGAACTGCTCTACGATACTTTTATTACCAAGGGGGATGTGTATCTGGCCTGTAACAACGTAGATGAAAATCCCACGCTGGCAGCCACATACGGCCCCCAGGGAATAAAGGCCTTTATCAGCGTTCCCCTTTTTGTGTACGGTCAATTTTGGGGGGTATTGGGCATTAACCACTGCCTTTCCAAACACGTCTGGGATGAAAGCGATATACAGACCCTCAAGCTTATCGCCAACGCCATCGCCGGACTCATCATCCGTAATAATACCGAGGAACAGCTGATGCGGATGTCTTCCATCGTGAATAGTTCCCCCCTGTGCATATCATATATTACCCCTTCGGGGCAGTTTGAATATTTTAATCAGGGGGTTTTAAGCATCGCCGGCTACAGCGCCGAAGAACTGAGGGACAAGGGCATCTATCTTCTCTTCGATGAACATACCGGACGTCAAATCCGTAAAAAATCCATCCCCCATATTTTAAAGCACGGGACCTTTCAAACGGAAATCCCCCTGATCCGGAAAAACGGGGATGTCCGGATTTTATCCCTGTCCGCCTTTACCACCGATACGAAAAAAGACGGCATCGGGGTCATAGCCTCAGATATCACCGAAAAAAGACAGCTGGAACGGGAGCTTATCGCCGCCAAGGAACAGGCGGAACAATCAAACCTCGCGAAAAGCAATTTTCTCTCCCGGATGAGCCATGAAATGCGTACCCCCATGAACGCCATCATCGGCATGACCGCCATCGCCCAATCCTCCCGCGACCCTGAACGGAAGGAGTATTGCCTTTCAAAGATCAACGAAGCCTCGAACCACCTCCTGGGGGTCATCAACGATATTTTGGATATGTCCAAAATTGAGGCGGGCAAATTTGAATTATCTTATACGGAATTCAATTTTGAAAAAATGCTTCAGCGGATCACCAATGTGATGAACTTTAAATTTGATGAAAAGCAGCAGAATTTTATTGTCCGGGTCGCCCGGGACGTGCCGGAAAGTATCATCTCCGACGAACAGCGGCTTGCCCAGGTTCTTACCAATCTGCTCTCCAACGCGGGGAAATTCACCCCCGAACACGGAACCATTATCCTCTCAATAAAAAAGAAATCCGATACCGCCGCCCGAAACGATAAGCTCTGCGCCCTGCATTTTGAGGTAACCGATACGGGAATAGGCATAAGCCCGGAACAGCAAAAACGGCTTTTTTCGCTGTTTGAGCAAGCCGACGGCAGTATAGCCCGAAAGTACGGGGGAACCGGGCTGGGGCTTTCCATATCCAAAAGCCTGGTGGAACTGATGGGGGGCGAAATATGGGTGAAATCCGAATTAGGAACGGGGGCTACCTTTGCCTTCGAGATTACCGTAGAAAAGGGGACCCCCCAAAACAACAGTGAACCGATCAAGTCCCAGATAAACTGGGAAAACATCCATATCCTGGCGGTGGATGATTCCCCGGAGGTGTTGGAATATTTTAAGGATTTTACCGAATCCAAGGGGATCCACTGTTCGCTCGCCTCCGACGGAATTGAGGCGTATAACCTTATTGAAACGGGCTACGATCAGTCGGAGGGGGCGCCGCCCTTTGATTTAGTCTTTGTGGATTGGCGCATGCCCCGGATGAACGGCATAGAATTAACCAAAAAGATCAAAGAGCGATTTGGGAAAAACATCGTGGTGATCATGATCTCCGCCGCCGAATGGAACATCATTGAGGAGGACGCGAAAAACGCGGGGGTGGACGGCTTTATCCCCAAGCCGCTTTTCTCTTCCCAAATAGTGGACTGCATCAATTCCCATTTGAATGTGCAAAAATTCGTTACTGAAAAACCGGCGGCGGAAGCTCACGGGGACCATATCTTTGAGGGTTTTACCCTGCTGCTGGCCGAAGACGTAGAGATAAACCGGGAAATTGTGCTTACCCTTTTGGAAGACACCGGAATCACCATTGATTGCGCCGAAAACGGAATGGAGGCGCTTTCAAAGTTTAAAGAGGCCCCCTCCAGGTACCAGATGATTCTGATGGATATCCATATGCCCGAAATGGACGGGTTTGAGGCCACCCGGCAGATCCGGTCCCTGGGGATAAAAGAGGCAAAAACCATTCCCATCATGGCCATGACCGCCAATGTATTTCGGGAAGATATCGAAAAATGCTTTGCCGCGGGGATGAACGATCACCTGGGGAAACCGATAGATATTGACGAACTGTTGGAGAAATTAAAAAAACACCTCTTGGGGCCGGCCCGTTAGGACCGGCGGGTAAAAAAACAGGTAACTGTTCACCGCTATGAGGCTGGATTTAGGAGACCAGGGAATGGGCTCATGCCGCTCATTACCCGTTACCCCACGGCTCCCCCGAATAATGAATACCGCGTATCTTTCAGCCGGTTTTCCGGGCCCCATTTACCTTTTTTGTTACGATAGCAAATAATACCAAATAATGAAAACTGCCTACCCATTTGACTAACACGAACACTATATCTTGCGGTTTACAAGTTCGACATAAGTAATTGTTTCTGTGCGCATAGCAGACTCTAAAAGCCGATAAAATAACAGTCCTC
>JAISOO010000164.1 GCA_031275595.1 Spirochaetaceae bacterium
AGCATTTCCCAAAACCCGGTTGGTTTTCGGAAATGCTCTTGAAAAAGCGGTCTAAAGCCCGCTTTTTCCCATAAATCTAAGGTTGCTTTCCCAAAAACTGAGGTTTTGGGAAAGCCTCGATAGATTGACACAATTACAAACATCTATCAGAATGTCTTTGATAATTCCGTTAGGTAACATAAAATTCTACAAAACACGGATTTATCAGACGGGTAAAAAAGAGGCTATTATGACTATAGCCAAACCTATTGTTATCCTTATCAGCCTGGTGGTATTGGCAGTTTCCTCCGGCCTGGGGATCCTGGCCCTCACCATCACCACCGGCATCGTGAAACAGGACGCGGAGGCGTCGATGCTCACTCAGGCGGAAATCGCGGCGGCCCTGGTGTCCGAAACCATCCAGTCTCAGCTTAACATCCTCCAGAAACTGGTAAACCAGCGGGAGGTGCGTTCCATGGACTTTGAGACCCAAAAGGCGGCACTGATTGACGAAATCGACCGTACCGGCACGGACGACTTCGCTATTGTGTACCCGGACGGAAGCGCCCCGCACCTCAAGGGCGGGCAGGCCCCCAATCTTTCCGCCCGGGAATATGTCCAAAAAGCGCTCCGGGGGGAACAGTCGGTTTCCGACATCATCGTCGGCGGCGCCGGAGCGGTGGCCACTCCCTATCCCCTTATCAACTATGTGGTTCCCATTTGCGCGGACGATGCGGTGGTAGGGGGGCTTCTTGCCCGGAATAACGCGACCCTTTTTAGCGACATCGTAAAGGACATAGGAACACGGAACGGCGGCTATGCGTATTTGATCAACAACGCCGGAATTATCATTGCCCACCGGGATACGGAATTGGTGATGCAGTCATTTTCCGCCATCGAAACGGCCAAAACGGAGCCCCGCTATAAGACCAGCGCGGAGGCGGTCCGGACCATCCTCAGCCAAAAAGAGGGCTCCATGCTCCACGATATTGAAGGCCGGAATATGGAGATCGGTTTTTCACCGGTGCCGGGCTTTGATATGACTCTGGTTGCCATGGTAGAAGAAGGGGTGATTCTCTACGAGCTTGATACTATGCGGAATGTGATGTTTGCTTTTATCGGCGCCTTTATGGTCCTTGGGATCATCGCGGCCCCGCTTATCTCCCGTTCCATCGTCAAGACAGCCCTCAGCCTCAGGGATATTTCCGAAGGCGGGGGAGATTTGTCCAGAACGGTCAATATCAACTCAAAGGATGAGATTGGCGAGCTTGCCCGGTACTTTAACGCAACGCTGGAAAAGATTAAGAACCTCGTGGTTACCATCAAAAACCAGGCCGCCGCCCTCTTTGCCATAGGAACCGACCTTGCTTCCAGCATGAGCGAAACCGCCGCGGCAATCAACGAGATCACCGCCAATATTCAGTCCGTGACCCAAACCCCCGTCAAAAACACCGATAATGTCAGACAACTGACCGACGCCTCCGAGGTAGACCGCGCGGGCATCCAGGAGGTTGCCTCGGACATTCAGGAAATCGCCCGCGAATCCGAGGGCCTTCTGGAAATAAACGCGGTGAAGGAAAACATCGCCAGCCAGACGAACCTCCTTTCCATGAACGCCGCCATCGAAGCGGCCCATGCCGGAGAGTCGGGTGGAAATGCTTGAAAGAAGCGATCAGGTGGCCCGGGAAGGCAGGAATCTGGAACCAATAAGCCAGGAGATCGCCAACGGGATGAACGAGATGGCCAGCGGAGCGGAACAGATCAATGTGGCGGTGATCCATGTTAATGAGATCAGCGAAAAGAACAAAGAAAACATCGAAATACTGGTCAAAGAGGTATCAAGGTTCAAAGTAGAGTAACGAAATAGGGACCCGGGCGGGCAAAGCGCGCGCCGCGTTCTTCGCGCGGGGACGTAACGGGCGGGCTGCCCGCCTGACCGCCGGCGGCGGAGGGGGCGTGCGCTCCGCCAAGCCGGAGGGCAGTCTCACCGGCGTTTTTCCCTCCGGAGGAAAAAACGTTCCCCCCGGGGGAAAAAAGTTTTCCCAGCCGGGAAAGACCTTCTTTACCGGAACAATTTATCATTTCTCAAACGGACAAAAGAGGTTGGCACGAACCGATGGTTCGTGTTCGATTAAACCGCCGCTCAAAGCGGCTTAAAAAGAGGTTAAGCATGAGTAATGACGTATTTTCCCTCCCGGAAGCCGAATTCCTGACCTTCGCCAACCAATGCAAGTACGGGCTGGACACCCACGGCGCCCTGCTGGGCGTTCCGGACACCCTCCGGACCGATTTCAACACGAAACTGACGGCCTATACCGCCGCCTACCATACCGCCGAAGCGTCCAACGCCGGCAAAATCGCCCGCGAAAACCGCAGGGAGAAGCGCGAGGCCCTCAAGACCGTGATCCGCAAGATAAAAAACGCCTACATCGACCCCGATCCGCTGGACCTTGTTACCGACCAGATACGCCTGGACTTTGGCCTCCCCCTCAGGGACACCACCCCCACCGACGTGCCTGACCCCGCCGAAGTCGTCCCCTTTACCCTGGAAAGCGGCGAATACCTGCAAGTCATCGTGAAGCACCCCGCCCGCCCCGTCCGCTACAAAGTCGGCGCCCCCCCTCCCGCCAACCACGATGAACTGACCAAATCCAAACTGCTCACCCGCCCCCGGGAGATCCTCAGCTTCGAGGACACCCAGCTGGGGCAGACCCTGTATATCGCGCTCTACTGGCAGAACGAGAAAGGCCGCCTGGGGCCGCCCTCGCCGATACAGAGCCATATGATAGCCTAGGAAATGGACATCGCACTCACAGGGGCTTTCCCAAACCCAACCGGGTTTTGGGAAAGCCCCGCGGCCTCAATATTTAAATTCGCTCTCCCCGATAAATTCCCTGAGGATACTCTGCCCCGGTACAAATTGGGGAGGGATGGGGGCGAAATTTTCAAGGAAGGAGAGGAGCCGCACCGCCTCGGAGTATTCGGGGATATCCGGTTTTACCAGACAGAGCAGGGGTTCGGCGTAGAATTTCAGGACCGCCAATTCATAATCCAGGGCGGAATTAAAGGCCTCATCCGCCGCGTTTTGGAAGGGGAATATGTGTTTCCGCTCACCCCGCTGAACGCTGGGCCACATCTTGATGGTACCCACCGCGCTGTTTCCCCGAAATTGATAGTCCCGGACGATCCGCCGCAAAAGCCGGTTGTCGCTGGTGGGGATCCGGTTATGGTCATCCAGGTTGAGCTGGGTGAGGGCGGAGACATAGAGCTTGAATTTTTTATCCCGGTCTATCTGGGGGGTCAGGGCGTCGTTCAGGCCGTGGATGCCTTCCACGATGAGGATGGTCCTTCTTGCCATCCGGATCCGCCTGCCCTCCCCTTCCCGGCGCCTTCCTATCTTGAAGTCAAAGAGGGGAATTTCCACTTCTTTGCCTTCCAGAAGGGCCACCAGCTGTTCGTTAAGATACGGGACATCCAGGGCCTCAAGACATTCGTAATCAGGCGCTCCCTGTTCATCCCGGGGGGTCTTATCGGTATTGACATAATAATCGTCCAGGCTTACGGCCACCGGGTCTATGCCCATAACCTTCAGCTGGATGGAAAGCCGCTTGGCGGTGGTGGTCTTGCCGGAACTGGACGGACCGGCGATGAGGATTACCTTGACGGCATCCCGTTTTTCATATATCTTCCCGGCGATTTCGGCTATTTTATTAACCTGGAAGGCTTCGGCAATTCTGATATACTCTTTGACGGTCCGTTCCGCTACCAGGCGGTTGAGGTGTCCCACCGCGTGAACCCCCACGATACGGCCCCACTTTTTGTACTCACGGTAGACCGAAAAGATCCGGGGGCTGTCCTCAAAAGGATCAAGGGCATCGCCCCTGCCGACCCCGGGGAAACAGAGGAGAAATCCGTCATGGTACGATAAAAGGGAAAAAGATTTCAGTATTCCGGTCCGGCTTACCAGGGGGGCAATATAAAGATCCACAAAGCCCTTACACTCATTCACCTTGATCTTGGATTCACTCCGCTGCTCCAGGAGGAGGCTGGTATCGGTTTGTTTATTTTCTTTAAAGAGCGTCAGGGCTTCCCCATAGGCCATATACCCGAAAGAAATGGGGAGGTCCTCCGCAACCAGGCGGTTCATCTCCCGGGTGAGAGCCTCAATTTCCGTGTCAAGGGGCTTTTTTTCATCCGCGAAAGTATAGTAATAGCTGTTTCCCAGGGAGTGCCCTACATAGAGGCTCCGATCGGGAAACAGATTCCGGGCGGCCACGGCCAGGAGAAAGGCCAGGGACCGGCGGTAGATCATGACCCCATCGGGGGCCTCCAGGGGTACGGGTTCCAAGGCTGCATTGACCTCGAGCCTGGTGGAGAGGGGGAGAATTTCGTTGTTTACCCGTACCGCCGCCACTCCCCCGGGGATAACACCAAAACGGTCTAAAAAGGTATCTACCTGGGTCCCAAAGGGACAGGCGGCGGAAGAACCATCGGGAAAATATACCCGGATCTCGTTCATGAATACTCCTCTGAGCCTTTCCCAAAACTCGGTTAGTTTTGGGAAAGGCTTCCGAAAAAGCGGTCTAAAGC
>JAISOO010000166.1 GCA_031275595.1 Spirochaetaceae bacterium
CAGAGGACAAACCCGGCCCGGGTCCAGGGGGTACGCTCGCTGCCCCCCATATCCCGGGCAAGCCTGAAATCCCCGCGGATATAGACCACCCCCGCCCCGGGATCGAGTTTTTTGGGTACGGGGAGGGCTATCTCCGCCGTCCCCCCCGGCGCCAGGGGGGGCAGGGGCTCCACCCCTTCGGCCAGAACCGCCTCTTCCCCCGAGAGCTTCCAGGCGAGCTCGATCCCCTCCAGGGTGGAAAAATCGAAACGGTTTTCTACGATAAAAGTATAGGGTTTGCCGGGAACCGGTTTGAGCCGCAGGGGGGCAAAAACCTGTTTGCACTCGGCCATGGCGGGTTTTGGGGTCTGATCGGGAAAGAGGAGGCCGTTGAGGCAGAAATCGTAATCCGAAGGTTCGTCCCCAAAGTCGCCGCCGTACTTCCAGTATTTGGTTCCCTCCGGGGTAAAGGCCTCGATCCCCTGGTCTATCCAGTCCCAGATAAAGCCCCCCTGCAGGCCGTGGTGGGATTCGATAGCCTCCCAGTAATCGGCAAGGCTCCCGTTGGAATTCCCCATGGCATGGGAATATTCGATCATGATCAGGGGCCGGTCGTCCTCCCGGTATTTTACAAAATCGGTGATCAGCTTGATCCGGGGGTACATGGGGCCGATAATGTCCGTCAGATCCCGGCTCCGGTTCAGGGAATCCAGGGTAAACACGCCCTGGCCGCCTTCGGGCCGGACCGCCCCCTCGTAGTTCACCGGCCGGGAGGGGTCCATCCGGCGGATCCAAGCCCCGGCCAGGTTGTGATTGGGCCCGTCCCCGCTTTCGTTCCCCAGGGACCAGATGATGATCGAGGGATGGTTTTTGTCCCGCTCCACCATACGCTGGACCCGGGCGGTATAGGCGTAGGTCCAGGCCGTATCCTGGCAGAGCTGCTCGTAGAAGCAGTGATTTTCGATATTGGCCTCGTCCACCAGGTATATGCCGTAACGGTCGCAGAGGTCGTACCACCCTTCGTCGTTGGGGTAGTGGCAGGTTCTGACCGCGTTAAAATTATGGGTTTTGAGGAGCTGAATGTCCCGGACCATGGCGGCGGCGGAGAGGGTCTTACCGGTCTTTTCATCATGTTCGTGGCGGTTGACCCCCTTGATCAGAACCGCCTTTTCGTTTATCAGGAGCTCCCGCTTGGCTATCCGGAGGTTTCTGAAACCGGTCAAAAGCGCGGCGCTTTGGATATGCCGGCCTTCCCGGAACAGGCTGACCGAAAGGGTGTAGAGATTCGGGGCCTCGTGGGACCAGGGGGCGGGGTTATCCAGGACCAGGTCCGTTTCGACCCGGTTGGAATTGATCCGGTAGTTGCAGTCCAGGGTGAGCTCCCCCGCGAGGAGGGGTTTTATGGATGAGCCCAGGGAAGCGGCAAAGGCCAGGGCCTCTTCCCGGGTTGCGGGCAGGACAAAGGGGTAGAGGGCATAGGTAATGGTGAAGGGCGGCTCCCCGGAGGACTGGTCCACCCCCACGTTCCCGGTACTCCGCCCCGGGGGCACATCGCCCCCCAGGGTTACCCCGAGCCGGAGCCGGCCCTGGGTTTTCCCGGCTTCCGGGGTCAGGACCCCGGGAATGGCCGTGATATCCTTGATATAACAGGCCCCGGTGGCGTAGAGGAAGACGCTCCGGTGGATGCCGCCGAACCACCACTGGTCCTGATCCTCCACATAGCTGGCGTCGGAGTACCGGACCACCTTGAGGCAGAGGGTGTTTTCCCCGGTTTCCCGGAGGAAGGGGGTGATGTCGTATTCCGAGGGGAGCCGGGTGTCCTTACCCGCCCCGGCGAAGATGCCGTTTACGTACACCAGGCAGCAGCTCTCCGCGGAACCCACATGGAGGACCACCCGCCGGCCCTTCCACTCCCGGGGGAGGGTAACGGTACGGCGGTAGAGCCCCGGGGGGTTATGGTCCGGCGCCCGGGGAGGGGTCCCCTCAAAGGGCATCTGGACGTTGGTATAGTGGGGTTTATCGAAGGGCTTCCCGTCGGGGCCGGTCTGGAGGGTCCAGGTCCCGGGGACCCGGATGTCCGCCCAGGAACCGGCGTCAAAATCCGGCCGGGTCCAGGGGGGGACCGGGGAGGCGGGGTCCTCCGGAGCATCCTCCCCCGGATGGCGGATCAGGCGGAAGCGCCAGGTTCCGTCCAGCTCCAGGCGGCAGGGGTTATCTCCGGGACGGCGGAATTCCGGGCCCGCCACCGCATCCGCCAGGGCTTCCCGGACCGAGGCAAAAGCCGAAAAAAGACTGCCCATCGGCAGCCGGTTAAGCCCCTGAATCTCGGGGTTCTCCCACAGGGGAGGAAGGGTGTTTATTTTCATATATTTATGATGAAAGAGCTTTTTTGTCTTGTCAATACCGCGAATGTGGCTTAAAATAAGAGGGACCCTAAGGAGCGTCCCTCCCCCCATTTCAGGCTGGGGAGGGAGGCTGGTCTTTGAGCGGAATTTGTCCGGAGCGGTTTCCGGGCAAGTCTTTGGTATTTTTTGGACCGGGAATGATCCTGGCATCCGTATTGAGCGCCCCGAGGGGTGCTTTTTAAGAGGAGATTTTTATGAGAAAATTCGGGTTTGTGTGTTTGATGGTCCTTCTGGCGTCGGCGCTGATCTTCACCGGCTGCGCCAAGCAGGAAGCCCCGGCTCCGGCGGCGGACCCTAACGCGCCGGTTACGCTGACGGTGTGGTGTTGGGACCCCAACTTCAACATCTACGCCATGAATGAGGCGGCGAAAATTTACCGGCGGGATCACCCCAATGTAACGATCAACGTGGTGGAAACCCCCTGGGACGACGTGCAGCAGAAGCTGATCACCGCCCTTTCCGCCCGGCAGACCGACAGCCTGCCCGACATCCTGCTGATGCAGGATAACGCCATACAGAAAAACGTCCTGACCTATCCCGGCGCGTTCCTCCCCTTGAACGATAGGATCGATCTCTCCAAATTCGCCCAGTTTAAGGTGGATGTGGGGACCATAGACGGGAAAAGTTACGGGGTTCCCTTTGACAACGGCGCCACCGGAACCTTCCTGCGCCGGGATATTGTGGAACAGGCGGGCTTAAAGGTGGAGGATTTCAACGACATCACCTGGGAGCGGTTTATCGAGCTGGGAAAAATCGTTAAGCAGAAGACCGGGGTTACCATGGTTTCCACCGACGCCACGGGCCCGGATTTTATCATGGTGATGCTCCAAAGCGCCGGGACCTGGCTGTTTGACGCCCAGGGCAATACCTATATCAAGGACAACCCCGTGCTGAAACGGGCCATCAGCCTCTTTATCGAAGGGGTCCAGTCCGGAGTTATCCTCCTGGCGTCGGATTGGAACGCCTATATCGCCACCCTGAACAACGGCACCGTGGCCTCCACCATCCAGGGCTGCTGGATCATCGGGTCCATCACCGCGGAAGCTTCCCAGGCGGGGAACTGGGCCTTGGTGAATACCCCCCGGTTCGGCGATATCGACTCGGTGAACTACTCCAGCCAGGGGGGGTCCGGCTGGATGGTCCTGGCCAGTTCCAAGAACCCCGACACGGCCATGGATTTCCTGGACAAAACCTTCGCGGGGAGCGTGGAATTGTACGAAACCATTCTGCCCTCCTCCGGGGCCATTGCCACCTGGCTTCCCGCGGCGGATTCCGCGGTTTACGGACAGCCCAGCGAGTTCTTTGGGGGCCAGCGGATCTACGAGGAGCTGGTAAATTACGCGGGCAAGGTCCCGATGGTAAAATACGGGGTCTTCAACTATGAGGCCCGGAGCGCCGTAACCCGGGGCATGATGGATATCATGCAGGGTACCAAAACCATCGACGACGCCCTGAGCGCCGCCCAGGAGGAAGTTGAATTCCTCGTGGCCCAGTAAGACGGGGCTTTTCCAAAACTTCGGTTTTTGGGAAAGCCTCCCCTTCTAAAATGAGCCGGAAGGAGTGATTATGCGGCGGGTTTTCCTCTCAAAAAAATACTCCCGCTGGGGCTGGTTTTTTGTCTGCCCCGCGGCGGTTTTGATTTTTGTCCTGTCCTTTTACCCCATGGTCCAGGCCTTTATTCTGTCCCTCCAGTCGGGGCTGGGGAACAATCTCCGGTTTACGGGGGTCCGGAACTATCTGCGGCTTTTACAGGACACGGTATTCCATAGTTCCGTGGCCAACGTTTTCATCTATTTGATTTTCCAGGTCCCCCTGATGCTTTTCCTGGCCCTGATCCTGGCGTCGATCCTCAATATCCCCAAGCTCAAGGGCCGGGTGATCTTCCGGACCATCATTTTTCTGCCCTGCGCCATGGCCCTGGTTTCCTCGGCGGTTATTTTCAAGTCCTTCTTCTCCCTGGACGGCATCGTGAATTTAGCCCTGCTCAGGCTCCGCCTCATCCCCGAGCCGGTAAGCTGGCTCACCGATCCCTTTTGGGCCAAGGTGGTGATTATCCTCATCATCACCTGGCGCTGGACCGGGTACAACACGATCTTCTACCTGGCGGGCCTGCAAAACATCGATACCTCGGTCTACGAGGCCGCCCGGATCGACGGGGCCTCCGGGACCCAGCAGTTTTTCAGGATCACCCTGCCCCTCCTGCGGCCGGTGATCCTCCTGACCACCATCATGTCCACCAACGGGACTTTGCAGCTTTTTGACGAGGTAAAGGCCATTTCCCCGGGGTCGGGGTTCAAGGCGACCATCACCATATCCTACCATATTTACAACCTTTCGTTTTATAACAGCCCCCAATTAGGATACGCGGCGGCGGTTTCCTACACGATACTCCTGATGGTGGCGGTGTTATCCCTGATACAGATAAAAGTGGGGGACCGGGTATGAAAAAAAATTATAAACTGCCGGTTTTTTTCATGTACGCTTTTTTGATTTTTATTTGCCTTTTTTCGGGGTTTCCCTTCTTCTGGATGCTGACCGCGGCCACCAACCGGAGCGTGGATGTTATCAAGGGGAAGCTGCTTTTTGGGTCCCATCTGCTGGACAACTTCAGGGCCCTCCTCTCCACCGTATCCCTGGGGCGGACTTTCCTCAATTCCCTGCGGAACACCCTGATTGGAACCCTGGTGAGCCTGTTCATCTGCTCCATGGCGGGGTACGGCTTCCAGATATACCGGGACAAAAACAAGGACCGGCTTATGTCGATCCTGCTCTTGTCCATGATGGTGCCCTTCGCCTCGGTGATGGTGCCCCTGTTCAGGATGTTCAGCATCGCCAACCTGCTCAATACCACCGCGGGCTTTATTTTGCCTTCCATAGCCACCGCCTTTCTCATCTTCTTTTTCCGGCAAAGCTCCATGTCCTTTCCCATTGAGATAGTCCAGGCCGCCCGGGTGGACGGGATGGGGGAATTCGGCATCTATGTCCGGATATATATCCCCGTCATGGCCCCGACCTTTGCCGCGGCGGGGATTGTAACCTTTATGACCAACTGGAACAACTACCTGTGGCCCCTCATCGTGCTGCAGAAACAGGAGAGCCAGACCATGCCCCTGATGATCATGGGGCTGACCGCGGGGTATACCACCGATTACGGTATGCTGGCCCTGGCGGTTACCATCTGTACCCTGCCGACCCTGCTCCTTTTTGTTACCCAGCAGAAGCGGTTTGTGGCGGGGATCCTGGGTTCGGTCAAATAAGCCCCGTTACCGGAGGGAACCGGGGGAGTTTGTTTCGCGATCTGTTTGTTTCTTAAGCAAAATAAGAATTTTCCGTTGAAAAACGAAGTTGGGGCGTATTAAATTCACCTATACAGGGTATCCCGGTTGATACCCTGTTTTTTATTGTGTCTAAAATTGGAAGTAACAGAGGCTTTCCCAAAACTTCAGTTTTTGGGAAAGCAGCCTTAGATTTATGGGAAAGAGCGGGCTTTAGACCGCTTTTTCGGAAGCCTTTCCCAAAACCAACCGGGTTTTGGAAAAGGCTCAACGGTCATTTTGAATTGATAAATCCCCGTCAAAGAGCCTCTGCCCAAACAAACCCGGCGCCCGGGATGTCCCGCGGTTTGCCCCGGGGGATTCACGCCGGCTCCTCTCTGTTTTCCCCTTTATTTTATATGGTAGGCCGCTTTTGCAGGCATGGGCCTGTATAAAAATTTTTAACTCCGAAGGGAGTGGAGGACTTCTATGTCTAAAAAAATTCTTTTCATGGGAGGCGCCGTATTATTCCTGGTAATATTCCCCGCCTTAATCGGCTGTCAAAATAGGATAGATGCATACCCATTGGATCTGGTTAATGTGGAAAAGGTTGTGTTGGGGACCGATACCCTGACCGTTACCTTTGGCGCGACCCTTGATGAAATTGACCGGCTTGTTGCCAAGACCAATTACGCCACCACCATAAGTAACTATGTCGTGACTAAAAACAAGGCAGCCGCACTGCGCTTGTCCGGCGCCGCGGCAAACAAAGGGGCGGACGACAGGACCGTGAAGATAACCATAATCGGGATTCATAGTAACGGGTTAGCCGCGGGCGATACCCTGGACGTGGAACTCAAGGGTGTCGGCAAGGGGTTTTATTCCGTGCGGCCGCTGCAAGCGCTGCGTATCGGCGCGATAAATGAGGCGGCTAAAGTCAGTGTGGTATTTAACCAGGAGTTATACAGTTCATCCGGGAAAAAGGCAGCAATAGGGGAGGATTGGAAAACACTCTTTACCGCAAACGATAATTCCGGCGGCGGGGCCGTGGCTTGGACGGCCGCAAGGGTGGAAAGCGCCGACACCATCCTGTTTGAATTGACCGGCG
>JAISOO010000175.1 GCA_031275595.1 Spirochaetaceae bacterium
GCCGCCGCCATGGCATCCCTGTCGGTGCAAAACCTTATTGCGGTCCTTTCCGGCCGGGATTGTCCCTATATAGTTGGGTAATATGGAGATCATTACCACGGTTCTTGGGGATATTGCCCCGGGAGAGCTTGGCTTTTGCCAAAGCCACGAACATCTGTGGATTACCGGCGCCGGCGTTTTTCCGGTAAAACCTGAAGAACGGATAAACGATCGGGAAAAGAGCCGGGAAGAAGCGGAATTATACCGCAAGGCAGGGGGATGCGCCCTGGTTGACGCCCAGCCCCTAGGCTGCGGCAGGGATGCTTTGGTGCTTCGGGATATTTCACAAAAAAGCGGCGTCCGGATCATCGCTTCCACAGGGTTTCACAAAATGATCTATTACCCCGAAGATCACTGGATCCATACCACAGATACAGACGACCTGACCCGGCTTTTTATCGCGGAACTACAAGCGGGGATGTACCTGGACGGGGAGAGGGCTTATTCCCAGAATCGGGGTTCCTTCCGGGCGGGGCAGATCAAAACCGCCCTGGATTCAGAGGGGCTTACCCCCCGCTATCAAAAATTGTTCGCCGCTGCGGCGGCCGCAGCCAAGGACTGCGGCTGTGCCCTTATGGCGCATATAGAAAAGGGCTCCAATCCTGTGTACCTATCCGACTACCTCTTCAAACAGGGCCTTGCCCCAAAAGGCTTGATTTTTTGCCATCTGGATCGGGCGGTGGCGGATATCGCCGTTCATCGGGAGCTCTGTGCCCGGGGAATAACCCTGGAGTATGATACCATTGGCCGCCCTATGTATCACGATGATGAGCGGGAAGCGGCAATTATCAGCGAAATGCTTGAAGCGGGATATGAAAAACAGCTCCTTATGTCCCTGGACACCACCCGGGCGCGGCTCCGGAGCTATGGCGGCGGTCCCGGTCTTTCCTATATTTTGGATGAATTTATTCCCCTGTTGCGGCGCCGCGGTATTTCTAAAACCCAAATAGGGGCTTTTTTTGAGGAGAATCCCGCCCGGATCTTTGCCAGGACTTGCCCGGCTTCGGAGGCATCTTGAATACCCGGGGATTTCCATAGAATTCTTCTTTGTTTTTTATCAATCGAGGCTGTTCCGAAACTTTAGTTTTTGGAACAGCTTCTATTGGAACTCCGCTCATTCAAAACTGATCACCGTTTTGAGTCCCTCCGCCTTTTTCGCGTAAGCCGCGGCTTCAGTAAAGCCGGTGAGGGGGAAACGCCTGGAAATCAATGTTCCTAAGTCGAGGTTCCCCGCCATGACCATTTTCGCTACCTCCCGGTAATGGCGCACGTTTCCCCGGGTGGAACCGTGGATGGAAAGCTGGCGGTAATGGATGAGGTTGGTGTTGATGGTTACCTCCTCTTTGCCCGCGGGAAGTCCGCCGAAAAAGAGGATCCGCCCGTTCATACCGGTTACCTTGAGGGCGTCGATCTGGGCAGACGGCGCGGGACAGGCGGTAATGCAGACATCCATCAACCGGCCGCGGGTAAGGTCCTTTACCGCTTCTTCCAGGTTTTCGGCGTCTATGGCGATGGAACCTTCCACAAGGCGGGTACACTGTTGCATCCGCTCCCGGGAAATGTCCCGAATATATATCCCCGTCGCACCCTTCGCCTTTGCCAAAAGGGTATGCATAATGCCGATGGGACCCGCGCCGATGATCAGTACCTTGTCGTTGAGACCTACGCCGGTTTGTTCCTGGCCGTTAAACACGCAGGACATGGGTTCAAAGAGGGCTGCCGTATCCAAAGGAAGATCTTCATCCAGAATCATGATATTGCCCTGGATAATGGCCTTATGTGGGATCCTCACGTACTCCGCGAAACCGCCGTCCATATTGATACCAAAGGCCTGGTAATCGGGGCAAAGGTGGGTATCGCCGGTGATACACCAATCGCAGATACCGCAGCCGATATTCGGGGCCAGGGCCGCCCGCATTCCCTCCTGGTACCCTTTGACGTTTTTCCCCACTTTATCAATAACTCCACTGATCTCATGCCCCAAAACCAGGGGATGTTCCGGGTCCACGCCCTTATAGCCGTTGGCTATCATCCGGAGGTCCGTTCCGCAGATCGCCGCGGCGGAAGTTTTAAGAAGAATTTCATCATCCCCGATCTCGGGAAGGGGAATTTTTTCTATCCGTATATCGTTAACGCCGTATAATCTTGCCCCATACATGGCCAGCTCCTTATGACAGATAAATTATTTGTCCCTTTTGAATGGATTCGTTGCCGGCCCGCACGATGTCCACCGCCATCATGCCGTCCAAGCCGCTTACCGCCGGCTCCCGGTCTTCCCGGATAGCCCCGATAAAGCCGATGTCCTCGTGTACATAGGCTTCATAAACAAGATTGGTCCAGCTCCGGATCACATCGGCCGACATCCGGTGGTCTTTGGTATAGGTAAGGGTCGTACCGCCCATAAGCCCTCCGATATGGAGACTTCCGTTAGTACCCAAGATATCAACCCGGGCGTCATATCCATACTGAACCCCTTGGGCGCCGTCAATATTACCCATCATCCCGTTTTTCATCCTCACATTCATCAAAACGGTATCGTAAAAATCCGGGTATTGTTCCCGGACAGCCTTACACCGGTAATTTCCCGCCATGGCGTAGAGGCTCGCCGCTTCGCTTCCGGTGAACCAGCGCAGGGTATCAATATCGTGGCTGTTTACCTCCGCTAAGGGGCCGTTACTTTTGCGGATATCGTACATCCACTCCTGGGGGGTACTGGGCCCCCGGGTCAGGGATTTTACGCTTACCACTTCTCCGATTTCCCCGGAATCGGCAATCTCCTTTGCCCGGCGAAAATTGGCGTCAAAACGGCGCATAAATCCGATCTGGAGTTTGACCTTGTTTTCCTGAGCGGCATCGATCATCCCCTGACATTCTTCCCGGTTCATGGCCATAGGTTTTTCACAGAGGATATGTTTTCCCGCCCTGGCCGCTTCGATTACGATATCATGGTGGAATTTGGTGGGGGTAACCACAATGACCGCATCCACAGCGCGGTTTTCCAGGGCCCGCCGGTAATCGGTATACCAGGTATCTATGCCCAATTCCCCCGCCGCCGCGCGGGCGCTTTCTTCCGCCGTATCGCTTATGGCAGCCATTTTTGCGTGGGGTACCCGGGAAGCAAAATTCCGCCCGTGGATCATCCCCGCCCGGCCGGCGCCGATGAGGCATAATCCGATAGTATCTTTCATATCGAGTTATATTCCTCCTTAAATACCACTCAAGGCATTCATTACTGTAAGATATTTTTGTATCATGGGTCGGTATTGTTCGTACCGCTCTTGATTGTACGGCAGGAGGGTTTCCTCCCTGACGGTCTTTTTGACGGCCGCCTGGTAATCGGTCAGAACCCCGGCGCCGCAGGCGGCAATCACGGCGCTGCCCACCAAGGCCGTATCCCCCACTATGGAGCGCACCGTGGAAAGCCCCAGGACATCCGCTTTTATAGAAACAAACAGCTCCGACTTTGAGCCACCGCCGGTGGCGGTCATACGGCTGAAATCGCTTCCGGGGTAGAGGTTCCGCAATACCGACAGATAGAAGGCATATTCGTAGGCGATACCTTCCATAACGGCCCGGAAGAGATGCCCCCGGGAGTGTTTAAAATCCAGGCCCGTAAAACTACCCTTGAGCGCCGGGTTTGCCGGAAGCACCCTGCCCGCGAAATGGGGAACGAAAATAAGCCCTTCGCTGCCCGCGGGAAGTTTACCCGCCTCTTCCTCAAGTTCCTCATAGGAAAGGGGAGGGCGGCCGGTAAAAGAATCCCTGAACCAACGGACGCAGAGGCCGCCCCCGTTGATGTAGGCCAGGGGGAACCACCGTCCGTCTTCAGGAGAACGCATCATGGTCATGGTTTTATGGCCTACATCCGGTGAAAACGAATCCGCCCCGCAGCAAAACACCGATGCCGTACCGGCGCAGTCCAGAACCTCGTCCTGCCCAAAAAGTCCCGCCCCGAAAATCGAAGCCGCCGTATCCCCGGCGCCGGCAACTACCGGAATACCCGCAGCCAGGCCGGTAAGGCCGGCAGCAACGGCGTTTACCGTTCCCACCACTTCAAAGGGGGATACGATCCGGGCCATCTTCTCTTGGGGTATATCAAAGGCGGATAAAAGTTCTTCACTCCACTCTTTACGGAGGTTATCCGCAAACCCGGAATACTGCAGGTGGGTCCAGTCAAAATAGGACTCCTCCGCCGAAAGGCCGCAGAGTTTACCCGCCACATAGGCGTGGGGAAGTACGTACTTTGCCGTATTTTTGTATTCCGCGGGCTTTTCGTGCTTCCACCAGAGGATCTTGGGCCCATGGGTATAGGTAACCGGGCCGCCGGTTAATTCGATGATCCGCGCTTCGGCACGGTCCCGCATCAGGGTTACGTATTTTTTGCACCGGGTGTCAAGCCAGGAATCGTAACAGGTCGCCGCCTCCCCGTCCCGGTCTATACCCATGATCCCCGCCATCTGGGAGTCAATGCCGATTGCCGCGACTTCAGTGCCCTTGACCCCCTGTTCTTCCAGCAGCCGCTTGATTACCCGGATCACCGAGCCGTAGATATCCTCCGCCTCCTGCCAGACCGTTCCGATTTCAGGCTGAATGAGCCGGGAAGCCTCGAAGGCGGAACCGAGGGCGGTTATTTCGGGGTCAAACAGGGCCGCCTTGGTACCCTGGGTCCCGATGTCCACCGCGATAAGATATACGGCCATAACCGCCTCCTGTATCCCGCATCCATGGCGGTATCAAAAAATTATACTATCCGGGTGGTGAACCCGTACACCTTGGCCATCTGAACCAATTCGTGGGTAATATCCCCCTGGATGATGATCGCGTGATGGGAGGACAGTTCCTCCATCACCCGATGACCGCTTCTATTTTTATACCGGAGAAGGGCCCCGTTGCGGCAGTCCGAGCCTGGGTACTGTACATAGTCTTCAATTTCAGCTTCGATAATGGTTATTCCCTTCATATCCGATTGGAGCTTTGCCATGGTAACGGGGCCGGTTTTCATACGGCAGTCAATAACCACGGCATTGTCATTGACAATGGCTAAGGCCTTGGGCCGCATGACCCAGTGGGTACAAAAACTTTGGGGGGCAAAGCCGAAGTATCCGCAGTGTACCCCCAGGGCGTGATTGTCGGGATCGTCGATGTCCGGAAAAGTATCGATCCGTTCATGCTTCAACGCCGCCATGCCCACGAGGAAGGGGTAAATATTGGTCATCATCATGGGTCTTTTCAGACCGGAATAGAGGATGAATTTGCTGATCAGGGTGA
Source organism: Spirochaetaceae bacterium (assembly GCA_031275595.1). The sequence goes on from JAISOO010000175.1 coordinate 5,308, forward strand.
CCGTATCCCCCTCGCAGGCCCAGATAAGATGATCATGCTCAAAGATCCAATTCCAGGCCAGGCATGGGGTGGTATCGGAGTGGAAGGATTCATTCAGGCAGTTACCGCCCACGCCGTATACATTCCCCGTTTTGTCTATCACTTCTTTTATGGCCAGGTAGAGTTTGACCGCCTTGATAACGGATTCCCGGGGGAGGTCTTCCACGGGAACGGCCCATTGTTCCCATAAAGCCGCCGCGTCCCGGTCAGGTATTTCCCGGGCCCGCTCGTTGACCCCCTTCCAGCTTTGATAGAGAATCCTGATGCCGAAGGCGTCTTCAATGGCCCGCCTGCATTCGTCCTCCCACCAGTAAAAACGCTTAAAGATATATGCCTGCATCCCCTCGCCCGGCTCATCCTGAAACATGAGAAAGTTGACCCTCCCCCGCATAAGTTTTTTGGCCGCGATGGAACGGAGTATTACCTTGGCAAGTTCGATATTATAGGGGGTAAAGACATTGAGTTTCATTTGGAGCCGGAGATAACTCACGATTTCCCAATCCCACATCTCCACGGTCCCAAAGGAGGAGGTTAATACCACTATGGGGATATGGATGGCGGTCAATTCCGTTTTGTGGGAAAAAATGGCGCCGATCATCTGGGGAAAAAGAACGGCATCAGCGATCCCGGGAATTGCCGCTCCCAGGGCTTGTTCCGGCAGGAATTCCGCCTCGTCTCCGTAGAGTTCCTTCAAAACCGCAAGCTGCTGCCGGCGCTCGTTATTTTCCCGCTCATTCGCTTCGGTAAAATACAAGGGGACAAGGATAGTTCTCATAGGGAAGCTCCTTTTCGGTATCAGGGCTTTAGGCTATTCAAAATGATACAATCCTTCCGGCCAAAAGACAATGGTTGGCAGACAGGCCCTACAATGACCCCCGATACGACCCCAGAAAACGGAAATCTTCGGTTTTTGTTTTTAGCTCCTCAATGGCCGTGTCAAAGGTCCCTCCGGATTCGGGGATGTTCACGTCCACATAAAAAAGATAACGCCAGGGTTGCCCCTGGATGGGCCGGGATTCCAGCTTGGAAAGATTGATCCCCCGTTCGCTCATGATTTTAAGGCAGGCAAAGAGGGACCCCGGGGTATCGGGAACTGAAAAAACCAGGGAAGCCTTAGTAGGGGCTTCCGAACCTAAACTGGGGGGAACGGAGACCTTGTCCCCGATCCTCCGGGTGATGATGACAAACCGGGTGTAGTTTAAGGGATTGGTCTCAATTCCCAGTCTGAGAACCTTGAGGCCGTGGATCTTGGCGGCGGCTTCCCCGGCAATAGCCGCTACCTTGGTTGCCCCTTCCCGGGCAATGGAAGCCACCGCGGTGGCGGTATCGTTACAGGCCTCAAGCTGCCAGTGGGGATATTTGTCCAGAAAATCCCGGCATTGGGCAAAGCCCTGGGGGTGGCTGCGGACTATTTTTATGGCATCAAGATCGGCTTTTTCATCCCCGATAAGACAGTGGACTATCCTGAGTTTTAATTCCCCTACAATGGCGATGTCCGGGTAACGTAAAAAGAGGTCGTAATTCTCGTGGACCGAGCCGGCCAGGCTGTTTTCCACGGGGACTATCCCCGCCAGGGCGGAACCGTCCAGTACCGCGTCAAAAACCGCCTGAAAAGAGGGACATCGCAGCCGGGGCGCCTCCTCGCCGAAGACCCTCATCAGGGCCTGTTCGGCAAAGGCGCCGCTTTCCCCGGAAAAGGCCGCCGGGGCCTCCCCGGCCTCCAGAGGCGGCTCCCCGCCCCCCGGGTTTGTCCGGAGCTCCGTATGGCGGCTCCCCCCTCCATGGGAGGGCAGCGGGGTACGGAGCAGTTCTTTCCCGACCACCGGGGCCAGGGCTTCAATATCCCGCATGAGCCGTTCAAATTGTTCGGGGTAGAGGGATTGGGGGCCGTCGGAAAGGGCTTCGTCCGGCCGGGGGTGCACCTCTATGGTCAGGCCGTCGGCCCCGGCGGCTATGGCCGCCAGCCCCGCGGAGCTTACCTTGGCCCGGATCCCCACCGCGTGACTGGGATCCACGATTACCGGCAGGTGGGAGAGGGCCTTGACCACGGGGATGGCGGAAATGTCCAGGGTATTCCGGGTATAGGTTTCAAAGGTCCGGATCCCCCGCTCGCAGAGGACCACATCCTGGGTCCCCGAAGCCAAAAGATATTCGGCGGAGAGAAGCCATTCTTCAATAGTCGCCGAGGGGCCCCGTTTCAGTAGCACCGGCTTCCCCAGGGAGCCGACCCTTTTGAGCAATTCATAGTTTTGCATATTCCGGGCGCCAATCTGGAACATGTCGGTGAGGTCCTGCATCCGGACCGCCAATTCCGGGGAAACCACCTCGGTTACGATGGGCATACCCTGGGCTTCCCCCGCGGCTTTCATGTATTCCAGCCCCCGCATCCCCAGGCCCTGGAAGGCGTAGGGACTGGTCCGGGGCTTAAACGCCCCCCCCCGGAGGATCACCGCCCCGGATTCCCGGACCATGGCGGCGGTTTCCATGATCTGCTCCCGGCTTTCCACGGCGCAGGGACCGGCGATCACCGAAATCCGGGAGCCGCCGATTTTTACCAGGCCGGGGGACTGGGCCGCCCCCCCCACGCTCACAATGGTATCCTCGGTCCTGGTCTCCCGGGATGCCAGCTCATAGGGCTTGGAGGTCGCCGCCACCCGCTCCACCCCGGGCAGCAGGCTGAGTTCCCGGATATCCACCACCCCCTTCCCGGCGGCGCCGATGATCTCATCTTCCCCCAGAGACTGCTCCCGGATACTAAAGCCCCGGTCTTTGAGATATATCCGAACCATTTCCTTATCATGAACCGAAACGCCTTGAGACAAAACCACTATCATGAGAACCTCGGTATTATTGGAATAGAGGGCGCCATACCCTCCGGACACTCCCGGCTATGAACCGCGGGCCGGTTAAAACATAAGGCTTACCACAGAAGGCTTAAGTTTTGAGAAGTCCTCTTTTGTTTTTAACGCGCCGTTTTTTTTGAGATGTATAATATACGCGGCGTATTTTTTGTCCGCCATGGCGATGTGGGTCAGGATCCAGTCCCGAAGGAAGCGGACAAAAACATTGGGGACGAATTTTTTACCCTCCTCAAAGGCCTTAACCTCCTCCAGTATCTGTTTGACGAATTCCTCGTGCTGCTTTTTGTGGACGGCGAATTCAGGATAATTGACGTTTTGCAGAACCCGCTCTTCCGCGCTGAAATGGAACTTTACATAATCCACCGTTCCCTGAATCGCGATCTTAAAGCTTTCCCGGGCGGCTTCATCCCCCTGGAGGCAGCTCTCGTACAGCGCGTTGGTCAGGCGGATAAGCTCCTTATGCTGGTCGTCTATCAGGGGAATGCCGATTAAATACCGGTCATCCCATTCAACAATCATATTATCAGTCATAGGTACCTCCTTATGAAACTTTTACCGATTAGTCTTATATAAGATATAAAAATACGGGGATAGTTACAATCCTTAAAAAATAGGGTATATTGGAAAATATGGAAAAAGATCTGGAATATATCAGGTCCAAACGGGCCTTCATTATCGACATGGACGGGGTGATCTACCACGGAAACATGGTGCTTCCCGGGGCGGTGGATTTTGTGGAATGGCTGACCCGCAGCGGCAAGGCGTTTCTCTTTTTGACCAATACCAGCGAACGCTCCCCCCTGGAACTGTCCCAAAAGCTTGCCCGGCTGGGGATCATCGTGGATCCGCAACATTTTTACACCAGCGCCCTGGCCACGGCGGGGTTTCTGGCGTCCCAAAAACCCGGGGGTTCCGTATACGTCATCGGGGAACCGGGGTTGATCCAGGCCCTGTACGATGCGGGGTTCACCATGAACAACGTGAATCCCGATTATGTGGTGGTGGGGGAGGGCAGAGGTTACAGCCTGGAAGCCCTGGAACGGGCGGTCAAACTGGTCTTTGGGGGGGCCCGGTTGATCGGTACCAACCCGGATCTGACCGGGCCGGCGGAAGGGGGGATAGTTCCGGCCTGCGGCTCCCTGGTAGCCCCCATCGAATTGGCCACCGAGACCAAAGCCTATTTTGTGGGGAAGCCCAACCCCCTGATGATGCGGCACGGCCTCCGGCGGCTCCAGGCAAAGCGGGAGGAAACGGTCATTATCGGGGACCGGATGGATACGGACATCGTCGCCGGGGTGGAAGCGGAAATCGAGACGGTCCTGGTCCTTTCGGGGGTTACCCGGATGCCGGACATTCCCCGTTTTCCCTACCGGCCCCGGCATATTCTGGAGGGGGTCTTCGAGATCCCCCCGGACCCGCAGGGGTAAGGGGGTAATTAACCGCCGATGTTCGTGGCGGTTCGTGCTGCGTTTTTTTTCCCGCCCTGGCAGCCTGTTGCACTGGTAGGTTTTTGCGTTGCTTTGGCAGTTTGCAGGGTAAAAAATCGCCTTGCAGGCGATTTTTTGGGGTTTTACGCGCAAAGCGCAACAAACTGCTGGGGATTAGGGGGCCGGATCTTCCCGGGCTGCGGCCTTGCGGAGCCGGTCGTTGATGGCCGGCCCCAGCCCCCCGGGGGGGGCTTCCTCGGCGCGGATCCGGGAGAGGCCCAGCCGGTCCAGCTCGTGGAGGGTGTCAAAGAGGTTCGCCGCGGCCTCGGCGGTGTTCCCCTCCGGTGAAAGGGCCCGGATTCCGGGGAAGGGGCCGGCCCCGGCTTTGTCCCGCAGCCACCGGTCCCGG
>JAISOO010000026.1 GCA_031275595.1 Spirochaetaceae bacterium
GCTAAAAAAACAATCATCTTTTTGGACATCGTTACCCTCCTTGACGGTCCGGAAACCCTGAAAAACCCCAAACCTGGGACGCTTCCCGGGCTACCTCTCACTATACAAGATGCGATTCCCCGCCGCAAGCGCGTGGGGGCTGGGCCGGCGCGTGAAGCATCTAACCCCACCGGCACCAAGGGGGGATACCGGCCGCCGGTTCGTTTGTCCGCGGTTCCCCCTATTCAAGAATGGTAATTTCCACCCGGCGGTTCTGGGCCCGGCCGGCCTCGTTTCCGTTGTCCCCCAGGGGTTTTGTGCCGCCCCAGCCTTTGTAGATAAAACGCTCCGGGGGAATACCCCGGCGGACAAGCTCATCCACCATACGCCCGGCCCGTTTCAGGGAAAGTTCCATTTCCCCCGAAGGGTTGCCCACCGCGGCGGTATGGCCCTCCACCAGAAAGGTCCGGCCGGAAATCTGCCCCAGGGCCCGGGCGATAAGGTCCAGCCGGGAGCGCTCCCCGGGAAGAAATTCATCCGAATCAGGATAAAAACGGGCGTCCCTGAGGGTGAGGCGCAGGCCCTCATCCACCTCGGCAACATCGATACCCGCCGCGTCCATGGCCGGATCCGTTCCCCGGCCGCCGGAGGGACCCGGCGCCGGAGGGGATTTCAGGGCCTTCCCGATGGAAAGGGCCAGGGCGCCCCGATCCAGGGGGATGATCCCTTCGCCGAAGGTCAGGGTAAAGCCCCGGAACTGCACCGTGGTTCCGTCGGCCCAGGTATAGGTCTCGTCCAGGGTGTCCCGCATTAAAAGGAGCATACCGTCGGAGACCCGGATCAAAATATCCACCTCGTGGGTGCCCTGGAGCTGATTAAAACCCGGCCCCGGCTGTTGGTGCCGGGAGGCGTATCGGGCGAAGATCCGGTGTACCGGAGTATCCCGGTATGATTCAACCCCCCGGTACTCATATTCCGCGGTCAGGGGAACCACCACGGGATGTCCCTCGTTGAGGGGGTCCACCGCCCGGCGGCCCGGGGCGGTCCATTTGACGCCCGCATTGACCGGTTCATGGGGAAAAACCGGGAAACCCCTGAGGGAGGGGAAGCCCCGGTCGTCCTCAACGCTGATCTCGCCCTGGCCGGTGATCTCAAAACTGACGGGAACCACCGCGTCCACCGCCCGGGCGCTCTGCCGCATGTCCCGAAGGGTTTCCTCAAGGACAAAAAAATTCCCCCGGTACCACCGGGCGCCGGGGAGTCCGGCGCCCTGATTCGGACCCGGAAGAATGGACGCCCGGACTTCCCGGTACACATGGCCCACATACCGCCCGTTGTCATATCGGGACCAGTCGGACCTTTCTACGATTTTGTAGGGCCCCCGGTCCTCCATGGAGCGTAGTACCGTCCCGGACTCCGATGAGCGGGCTTGGGATCCCTTCGCGATTTGCTGGGCCAGTTCCACCGCCCCGAGGGGAAAAAGGCAGCCGGTAAAAAGGATGAGTATCCAGAAGCTTTCCCAAAACTTCAGTTTTGGGAAAGCAGCCCGGGCCCCGGCGGGAAAGGGCGGCCTTTTTTCCGCTTTCTCTAAAGCCCCTTCCGAAACCGGCCGGATTTTGGGAGAGGCCCCCCGGAACAACCCTTTCAAGCTGTATTCTTTCATATCATTCCTCACCGGGTCCGTTTCGTCATTGAAGTTTTAAACCGCACCCCTGTTTTTAGCAGATCTCCGCGAAAGCCGGCCGGGCCGCCGGGCGAATCAATAGTATGACCCCGCCGGACCCGCCGGATTCTGAAACCGCCTTCTCTTTATATTCGGCTTTTTTTGTCTTGTCCGGTGGTATTTTCTTTTGATATAATAAATTATGGATCAAACAAAACCACCGGCGGATGATCTTGCGGGCATGGATGCCGCCGGAGCCAAGGAATATATTTACCATCATATAACCGCTTTGAAGCTGGCCGGGAGGAAGCTTGAGGAGGTAAGGGGGGAGCGCGCAAAATGGAAGGGCCGGGTGGATCTGGCCCGTTCCAGGGGGGAGGAATCTCTGGCCCTGGAAGCGGAAAAGGAGGTCCGGAATTTTGAGGCGAAGCAGGAGGCCCTGGCCGGGGAAATTCAGGAACTAACCGGGGAGATAGCACGGTTGCGCCGGCAGCTTCCCGGCCTCGCCGCCCGGGAACGGAGCATTGATCCGGACCTTCTGGAGCAGGAGTTGTTAATGGTCCTGGGGGAAACGGACGAAGGGGCCCGTAAAACCGCCGGGGAATTCGAGAAGCTCAACGCCGATATGGCCCTGGAAGCCCTCAAGGCAAAGATGCGGCAAGACCCGTAAAGGCCCCCTTTAGGGGCGCCGGCCGCTGATTTTCACCCGCCGGTCCTCATTGGGGAAGAAGCTATTTCGAGGCTGTTCCAAAACTTCAGTTTTGGAACAGCTTCTTACCCCTGGAGAAAATTGCATAAGCCGTAAGCGCTTACTTTATAAGAAATAAGCAATTTTCTCCCCAAGCCAGTTCCAAAACCAACCGGGTTTTGGAACTGGCTCTATCGTTAAGGTTATTGCTATGAGCAGCTCCGTCCGGTCCCTGGTGCGTCATGGTTCTGCCCTGTCCCTGCTCACCCTGGTTTCCCGGGTTTTGGGCCTGGTCCGGGAGATGACCAAGGCGGCGCTTTTAGGAACCAGCGTCCTTTCGGACGCCTTTTCCGTGGCCTTTTTGATCCCCAACCTTTTCCGCCGGCTCTTTGCGGAAGGCTCCATCTCGGCGGCCTTTATACCAACCTTTAAGGAATACCTTCTGGAAAACGACCGGGACAAGATCCGGGAATTTCTTTCCTCAATTTGTACTTTTTTGACCTTTTTCGTAACCCTGGCGGTGATGGCCGGAATCCTTCTCACCCCCCTTTTGGTCCCCGTCTTCGGCATAAAAGCATTGGACGAAACCATCCTGTTAACCCGGTTGATGTTTCCCTTCCTGGGTTTCATCTCGCTGGCCGCTTTTTTTCAGGGCATTCTGAACAGCGTCCGGATATTCGCCCCCTCGGGGCTTGCCCCGATCCTGCTCAACCTGGTTACCATTTTATGCGCCTACGGCCTCAGCCCCTTTACCGCGAACCCCGCCCGGGCCATGGCCGCGGGGATCCTCCTGGGAGGCTTTCTGGAAGCGGCTATCCAGTTTCCCTTTGTGATGAAAAAGGGGATCCGGTTTTCTTTTACGGGCCTGAAACGGGCGATGCGAAACCCCGGAACCCGGGCGGTCCTCAGGCTCATCGGACCCACCATCATCGGCATGGCGGCCTACCAGCTCAACGACCTGGTCTCCACGGCCCTGGCGGGTAACGCCGGGGAAGGGGTGGTCTCCAGCCTGCAATATTCCCTCCGGCTCCAGGAGCTTATGCTGGGGATATTTGCGGTTTCCATCGGGACGGTGCTTCTGCCGGACCTGGCGGAGGACGCGAAAAGCTCCCGCTGGGAGCGTTATAACCAGCGGCTTCTTTCGGCCATGGATATCATCGCCCTGATCACCATTCCGGTCACTTTTTTTTCCCTTGCCCAGGGGGAGGCCCTGATCCGCCTCCTCTTCCAGACCCGCAGCTTTGACGAGGAATCGGTCCGGTTGACCCTGGAGGCCTTTACCTTCCATATGCCGGGGCTCTTTTTTATCGCCCTGAACCGCATCCTGGCCCCGGCCTTTTACGCCCAGAGCAATTCCAAATCCCCCACCCTGGCGGGGCTGCTGTCCTTTGGGGTAAATATGAGCCTGGCGGCGATTCTGGCGGGTCCCCTGCGGGGGGCGGGAATCGCCCTGGCCCTGTCCCTGGCGGGGGCGGTCAATACCGCCCTGCTCCTCTTTTTTCTCCGCCGGAATCCCCATATCGCCCTGGGCAGGGCCCTGGGTCCGGCCCTGGGCTATGTCCTCAAACTGGTCCTCTTTTCCGGCATTGCCGTGGTTCCGGTCCTGTGGGTAAGCCCCCGCCTGGCGGCCCGGTTTTCAGGCTCAGGGAGGCTCGCCGCCCAGGGCATCCCCCTGGTTATCTCCCTGCTCATCTTTGCGGCGGTGGGGATATTCCTCCTCCTTATTACCGGGGACAAACAGGTCCGGGCCATACTCGGGATGTTCAGAAAGGGGGAACCGGCTTCCAAGGCATAACCCGGGACCATAGCCTTGAACAGGGCGCCTGGATATTCCGGATAATATGCGTTTGTCCTGGATCTTTGATGATTTCTCTCGACAGAAATATTATTTAGTGGTAGGATAAGGGAGCGTTTGTCCCTAAGGCAACCGGCTTTGTGGACAGGCCCGGTTTAACCTATCCGTTACCTATGTGGAGGGGACGGACAGCGCCGCCGTGATCCGGGCCATCAAGCCCGAAACCCGGGTGATCTACCTGGAAAGCCCCAGCTCCCTCACCTTTAAACTCCAGGACCTTCCGGTTATTGCCGCTGCGGCCGCGGAGCGGAACATCAAGACCATTGCGGATAATACCTGGGCAACCCCGATCTTCTGCAATCCCCTCACCATGGGAATAGACCTGGTGGTACATTCGGGAAGCAAGTACCTAAGCGGCGCCAGCGATATTGTGGCTGGGGTTATCGCCGGGTCCCGGGAAGATATCGAACGGATCCGCCGGCAGGAATTCTGCCAACTGGGAACGGTCCCCGACCCCTTTATGGTGTGGCTCATCCTCCGGGGGATGCGGACCCTCCATATCAGGATGAAAACCCATTATGAGTCCGCCCTGCGGGTGGCGTCCTATCTGGAGAAAAGCCCCAGGGTAGAAAGGGTTTTTTATCCCATGGCGGACTCATATCCCCAGCGGGAGCTGGCCCGCAAACTGTTCCGCGGCGGCTCGGGTCTGTTCAGCTTTACCGCCCGGACCCGTAACCTGGGGGACATAAAAAAATTCACCGACGAACTCCGGCTCTTTAAACGGGCGGTAAGCTGGGGCGGTTATGAAAGCCTGGCCTTCCCCGCGGCCATATCCAGCCCCCGGGAAGAAGATATCCCCCCGGACAGGCTCAGCCTGATCCGGCTCCATATAGGCCTTGAAAACCCGGAGCTTCTGATAGAAGATCTGGACCGGGCTTTAAAACACATCGGTTAAAAGCAGGGGCAGTTGGATGACTGCGGCATGGCGGTCATCCTGCTCACGCCATGGGAATCTTTGCCGTTAGCCGGAAATTACCGCCGGTCTTCTGAAGGGTCCCGGGAGGAACCGCTGTCCGCAGCCTGTTTAACGCGGCATTCGCGTACCGTTTCAGCCTCCGGGTCTCTCCCGGAGGGTTTGCCGGACAGGGAGCCTTATTTTTTCAGGTTGTAGAACGCCTCTTTTCCCGCGTAACGGGACACCCCTTCCAGGAGGTCTTCTATCCGCAGGAGTTGGTTATACTTACAGATCCGGTCGGTACGGCTCATGGAGCCGGTTTTGATCTGGCCGGTTTCCAGGGCCACCACCAGATCGGCGATAAAGCTGTCCTCGGTTTCCCCGGAGCGGTGGGAGATAATGGCGGTGTATCCCGCCCGTTTGGCCATCTCCACCGCCTCGTAGGTCTCGGTTACCGTGCCGATCTGGTTCACCTTGATGAGGATCGAGTTACAGGACCCTTCTTTGATGCCCCGCTCCAGGCGTTTCGTATTGGTTACAAAAAAATCATCCCCCACGATCTGGATCTTCGAGCCCAGGGCTTTGGTCATCTTTACATACCCGTCCCAATCGTTCTGATCCAGGGGGTCTTCGATGGAGATAATGGGGTATTTATTCACCCATTTGGTATAGATTTCGATCATCTCGTCGGCGGAAAAGAGCTTACCGGGATTGGATTTCCAGAATTTATAACCCTTTTTGTCCCCTTCGTCAAAAAGCTCGGAGCTGGCGCAGTCCAGGGCAATGCCGAACTGTTCCCCGGGTTTGTACCCGGCCTTCTCAATGGCATTGACAATGTAATCCAGGGCTTCCTCGTTGCCGATGTCCGGGGCAAAACCGCCCTCATCCCCGACGGCGGTGTTCTTTCCCGCGTCCTTGAGGAGCTTTTTGAGGGTGTGGAAAACCTCGGCGGTCCAGCGGACCCCTTCCCGGATGGATTCGGCCCCCACGGGCATCACCATGAACTCCTGGAAATCGATCTTGTTGTCCGCGTGTTTACCCCCGTTGACGATATTGGCCATAGGTACGGGGAGCAGGTTGGCGTGAAAAGTCCCCAAATATTTAAAGAGGGGTACGTCCAGATAATTCGCCGCGGCCCGGGCGACGGCCATGGAGACCCCCAATATAGCATTGGCGCCGAGCTTGCCCTTGTTTTCCGTCCCATCCAGTTCTATCATGGTCCGGTCTATATCCACCTGATCCTGGGCGTCCAAACCCTGGATCTCCGGGGCGATAATGTCATTCACATTGGACACCGCCTTGAGAACCCCCTTGCCCAGGTAACGGTCCTTATCGCCGTCCCGGAGTTCCACCGCCTCATGTTCACCGGTGGAAGCCCCCGAGGGAACCGCCGCCCGTCCCAGGGATCCGTCCTCCAAGATCACGTCCACTTCAACCGTTGGATTGCCCCGGGAATCAAGGATTTCGCGGGCTTCAACATATTCAATACTACTCATCTATGGCTCCTTTAAAGATTCGTTCTAACATATAAGAGGACGCTTCTGTCTCCTTACGGTTTAGAAAATCTCAATATATATAATCTTCCGCTTTTAGGGCCTCCTCGTCAAGGGCCCTCCTCCGGCGGTAATGTACCGTTACCATGATTTTTCCGGCCAGGCGGGCGCGTTCCGAACAAGTGCGCCGTTAAATTCCGGAGAAATTCACCCGGACCCCCAGGGTTACGGTGAGGCCGGGCATATAGTAATCGTCAAAGGACTCGTAGCTTTGGTTGAGAATATTCCGGAGGACCGTGAAAACCGAGAAATTTTTACTTATCCCCTGGTTGAGGTTGGCGTTTACCAAAAAATAGGGCGGCAATGTGGTGAGATTTACCGTATCCCCATAGCGCGGGCCTTCGTAATGGCCCGAGAGGCTTAAGGACCCCCCATAACCCCGGAAGCCCCTTGCCCAGGGTATGGTTACGGAAAATCCCAGCGTATGCTGGGGCATATAGGGAATCCGTTTGTCCGAGGCGAAGGAATAGCCGTAACTCAAAAGATAACTCAGCAGGTACTGGTAGGAAAGGGAAAGGCTGATTTTTTCAAAGGGAGGACGGGCAAGGGGAACGGTAAAACCCAGCTTTGAATCCAGGCCGAAAAAAACCGCCTCCCCCACATTGGAAGGCTTCCAGGTGCCGCCGGAGGGATACCAATGGATGGAATCGGCGGTCCACTGGGTAAAGAGAAATCCCTCCAGGCTTATCCGGTCATTGACCTCGTAAGCGGCGCCCAGGTCCGCCCCCCAGCCGTCTTCACTTTTCAGGTCCGGGTTGCCGTACATCCCGCCCCCGTTCCAATAGAGGTCCTCAAAATCGGGTATTTTGAAGCCGCGGAAATAGTTGTTTTTGAAGATAAGGGAATCCGTGGGGGTCCAGACAAAACCGAGCTTGGGAACGGGCACCGCCGGCTCGGTTCCGCTCCCCGGAAAAACGGCCTTGACCGACGGGATGACCAGGACCCGCCGGACCGGCTGAAATTCCGCGGTCAGGTAGAGGCCGCCGTCGTGCCGGCCATGGCGGCCCATGTCCGTGGAATTCAAAAAAGCATAGCGGTAATCCCCCCCCAGGGTAAGGGTGAGCCAGTCCAGGGGATACCAGCTCCAGCGGTTGATGACCGTGACGGCCTGCTGATCGTGCCGGGAGGAGGCGGCATACTCCCGGACCGACCAGGCATAGGACAGGGAAGCCTCGGCGGCAAGTTCGTCCCGAAAGGCCCGGGGCATATCCACCATAAGGTTCTGCCGGGTGGAAAGGTCCCGTTGTTTTTCCCCGATATCGGAAGTTCCCGAAAGGGGGATGTTTTTGTCCCCGTAGGAGAGGTCCCCGCCGATGAGGAGTTTTGCCTCATCCGGCAGATCCCGGATATAGGAGAGGGAAGCCCCGGCGTCCCACACCTCATTGCTTTCCCGGCGGAGGGTCCTGCCGTAGTAGTCCTTGAAAAGGAAATGATTCCCCGCACGGTTGGCGAAAAGCCCCCCGGACCAGGAGGATCTTTCGGCGCCGTAACCCAGGGACAGGGCGAAGTTTTGGGTGTCCGCCAGGTCCCGCCATTGGGGGCCCTGATCGCCCGACCGGGGCTTGTAGTATTTTCCCGGCAGGGCGGCGGTATTTGCGAGGCTGCCCCCGATCCGCAGGCCGGGGGCCTCTTTTTTAAGGGTGATGATATTGATAACCCCCCCAAGGCCGCCGGATACGTTGTATTTGGAATCGGAGCCGCCGTAGATAACCTCGATCCGGTCCACGGAGGAGAGGCCGAGCAGGAAAATGTCAAATTCCCCGGTGATTGGGGAATTCACGGGAACCCCGTTGACAAGAAAGGCGATCCGTTCCGAATCAAAGCCCCGCATATTGATGCCCGTCTGGTTTCCGTAGGGGCCGTACCGGGTAACCCCCAGATCGAGGGTTTCCTGCAAAAGGACCGCCAGATCCGGGGCGTGGGTGTTTTCAATTTCTTCCCGGGTGATTACCCTTACCTGCTGGGTGGTTTCCGGGCTTGCGGTGATGGTGATCCCTTCCCGGTCTTCCATGATGAGGACCTCATCGCCCAAAAAGCCATCACCCCCTCCTGCCGCTTCCTGGGGAAAGAGGGGGGTGAGGATCCGGCAAAAGAGCATCAGGCCCGAAAGCAATTTCCCGGCCCGGGGGACGGATAAAACCATCGTTAGTCTTTTACGTATGGTCCGCCCCACACGGTTACGTAATAGCCGTCGCCCTTATCCCGGGTGAATTCTCTTTTTGCCTGGTCCGCGGTGGTGATTTTGGGGGTAATGTCATTATAGGGCGGGGCCGATTCCCAACGCCCGGCGGTAGCCATATTCATCTGGGCCGCCGTTAATCCCCGGTAATAGACCGCGCCGAAGGTACGGCCCGTGGCAGGCCCCCCGGTATTGTATCTAAAGATAATGACCCCTGAGGAATTATCAAAATCTTCAATAGAGGTGATGGTCCCGCTGAAATCCATGGCGGGAAAACCCGACTCATAGCGAATGGTCGTGTTGGTTATTATATACCCATCCCCAGCCTGTGGATCTCTCCAGGTTCCGGTAAGGGAGCCGCCTTCGCTGCCGCCGCTCCAATCGCAGCTTGAAAACAGGGCCGAGCCCATAACCAGGCATAAGACAAAAAAGGGCAAAATTTTTTTTACCCAAAAACCTTTCCGCCCGGAAGAACGGGATGAAAACATACGCTGCTCCTTTCCAAAGAAAATAAACTGTTTTTTCTGCGGGACCCCAGCAGTTTGTTGCGCTTTAGCGCAAAATCGTATAAAAATTCACGAAAGTGAATTTTTATACCCTGCAAACTGCATTCGAACCGCAGGTTCGCGGAGCCCCAACAATCGGGAATTTTGCATGAATATGCAAAAATTCCACAAGCGCAACAGGTTCCCAGGCCCGCGGAATTATTCGGATGGGTTCTGCCCCGCGGCTATGGTTTTCGCCGCCTCCAGGGACGCCGCTATTCCCTGACAGGCGGTCTGCACGTCCGTCACGCTTTCATTTACATCCCGGGACAGATGCTTTAAGTTTTCCACGATGTCGTGAATGGAACCGCTCTCCTGTTTTATCATCTGGGAACCGGTCCTGACCTGGTTCGCCGTATCCCGCAGGGTGGCGAGGGCCGTTAATATCCGGCCGCCGTTGGACGCCTGGGCTTCCACCGCCTCCATTACCCGGCTAAACGAACGCTCCATATCCATTACTTCCCGGAACATCTGCTCCATGGTATCCACGGTCTCCACCGATACCTGCCGGATCCGGTCGATCCCTTCCCGCATTTCCTTTATCTCCTGGCTGATCGTCCCCGATTCCTTGTTTGACGATTCCGCCAGGCTCCGCACCTCTCCGGCCACCACCGCAAAACCCTTCCCCGCCTCCCCCGCGTGGGCCGCCTCAATGGCCGCGTTCATCGCGAGGATGCTGGTCTGGGCCGCTATGTTCACCAGGGCCGCGTTCGCCTCTTCCAGAAACGCCGATTGTTCCGCTATCCGCCCCAAATCTTCGCTGAGGGTTCTCAGCATCTTCTGCCCCGCGGCCGATGCCTGGCTCAGTCTGGTGGTGGTCTCGTGGGCCCGTTCCACCACCTCCCGTATCGCTTCAATATCCTGTACCATTTTTTCTATAGAATCTGAGGATTCATCGATGTTTTGCCCCTGGGTCTCCACCGCCGCGTCCAGGGAACGGATATGGCTGATGATCCCCTCCACCGATTCCGCGGTTTGGTCCACCGATTTTATCTGCCCATCCGCCTTGCTCTGCACCGATTCCATGTTGCGGGTTATCACTTCCAGGCCGTCCGAGGATCTCCTGATGGAAACATGGAGCTCAGCGCTGATGTTTTTTTGGCTTAAATGTTCGTTGCTGATTTCCGTCAGGGCTTTTTTGAACTCATCCCGGATAGTATTGAGGGCCCGCTGCATATTACCGATTTCGTCCTTCCGGTTAACGGGAATTAACACGTCAAAATTCATATCCGCCAGGGAGCTTCCCACATTGACCATTCCCTTGATCGGCCGGAGCAGGGAAAGGGACACGAAGAAAGCCACCAGGCCGGAAGCCAGGATCGCAAAACCCATGGCTGTCCCAAGGGCGATATAGGCCCTTTGTTCCAGATTGGTGATAAAGGAGACGTCATAGTCCAGGCAGAGGATAGTAGTAACCCTGCCCCCGGCGAAACAGGGGCTAAAAAGGGAAACAAAGGAGCCCCAGTTGTCGGTATAGGGATCGCTGAATTGACGCTTCCCGGTGGTATAGGCCGCTTCCACCTCACCGGGAATTTCCTCCGCCGGGTAGAGCTTAAAAACCTCGTCGATACCGGTGTTTTCATCCAGATCATCGGTATCAAAAAGAAACCGGTACTCCGTACCGTCCTTTATCAGGAGATAGATGTAGGCGAGGCCGAAGGAATCGGCGAAAATCTTCATATCCCGGGGTATCTGCCAATAGGCCTCGGGATTCGCCTTTGCTTCGGCCATGATATAGTCCGGATCGGAGAGTACCGGGTACTGGTGTTCTATCAGGTCCGCCAGACCGGTCAGGGTCCTGACATAGGAATCCTGGATATACCGGCGATATTCGACATATATGACAATCCCAACCCCCAGGGCAATGAGAATGCTCAAAGCGACAAAATTAAGAAAAAAATTCGTCCGCAGGCTTTTCATGCCCCTACCCCTCTGTTGGATTAATCTACCCGGAGTGGGGTTATCATCACCACAACCCACCCCTCAGGTTATCATCGTAATTACTCGGCGTAAAAAAAACAAGGGATTCGGGGGTACGCGCCAGGGCGAGGGCATATAAATAGAGTCTGTCCATAATGTAGACACATTATGGACAGACTACCTTGAAAACCGCATTTTCGCAGCCATTAGGCGAGAAAATGCAAGGTCTGTCCGCAAAGTAACCGACTTTGTGGACAGACACTAAATAAAGGAAGAATGAGGCTTTCCCAAAACTTCAGTTTTTGGGAAAGCAACCTTAGGTTTATTGGAAAAAGCGGGCTTTAGACCGCATTTTCGGAAGCCCTTCCCAAAACTCTCCCGAGTTTTGGGAAAGCCTCGAATTTAACCGCAATCTCCCTTGACAGGTGAATTTTTAACCGGTTATACTGAGGTGTTATGATAATCTAACTTACTGTCTTTAAATTCCGATGGTTTAAAAACAGCCTGAGATTTAAGGGGAATTATATGGAAAATACCACGGGACACAAAACCGGCATGGCCCGGCTCTGGGAACTGGCGCTGCGGAAAAAATTTTGGGTCATCACCTCCTGCGTATTCTCGGTGCTCAGCGTGGCGGTGTCCTTTACCCCCTTTGTCGCCGTCTACTACCTTATCCGGGAACTGGTGTCCCACTTTGCCGATTTTGGGGGCCTGGGATTCACCGAATCCCTTAACCGGGCCTACATGATGCGCCTCGGCTGGCTTGCCGCGGGCGGGGCCGCGGCGGCGGTGCTGCTCAACTTTATCGCCCTCATGTTTTCCCATGTGGCGGCCTTTACCACCCTCTACGGCCTCAAGCTGGAATTCACCCGCCACATCGCCGCCCTGCCCCTGGGGTTCCACACGGAGAATTCCACCGGCAAGCTGCGGAAAATCGTGGACGAGAACATCGAAAAACTGGA
>JAISOO010000079.1 GCA_031275595.1 Spirochaetaceae bacterium
GCCAGTTTCGCGGCGATGTAGATCGTGGTGGGGCCGTCGGCGCCGCCGATAATGGCCACCGAGCAGGCTTCCTTGAGGTTAAAGGCAACCCCGGGCAGGTAGTTGGCCAGGGAAATGCCGAAGAGGGTGCCGAAGACCCCGAACTGAGCCGCCGCCCCCAGGAGGGCGGTTTTGGGATTGGCGATGAGGGGGCCGAAGTCGGTCATGGCCCCTATGCCCATGAAGATGATCATGGGGAAGAACTCGTTGCCCACCCCGCTTTCGTAGATGATGTGCAGCATCCCGTGGGGGGCATGCCCCATGCCGGCAAAGGGGATGTTCACGAAAACCGTCCCGAAGCCGATGGGGATGAGGAGCAGGGGCTCAAAATTTCTGACGGCCCCCAGGTAGATGATAAGGAAACCCACCGCCACCATGAGGAGCTCCTGCCAGCCGAAAACCGTTATGGGAAGCCCCGCCGGAGTTTTCATGTCCGCTTTGTCGTTGATAAAGGCGTAAATACCGGTGGTTTCCGCTATATTCCGCAGAAAACTCCCGGGGGACACCCGGGGGAGATCCGCGCTGTTGGGGATTTTACCACCCAAATTTCTGAATGAGGGGAGATCATCGCTTGCCGCCTGGGATTGGGCAAGAGCCCGGGGCATAAAGGAAAAAACAAAGGCGCCTATCACCAAGGCTATACATATCTTTGTAACCAGCACGGGGTTCTTTTTTAAGTCTGTCATAATACCGTCCTATCTTATATAGGAGGCTTTCCCAAAACTTCAGTTTTGGGGAAAGCAACCTTAGATTTATGGGAAAAAACGGGCTTTAGACCGCTTTTTCAAGAACATTTCCTAAAACCAACCGGGTTTTGGGAAATGCTCATAGGTATAGGAGTTTGTCGAAGGGCAAACCCCGAAAAATACAAAGCCTCGAGACTCACCCTATTTCAGCAATGGGCTGCTGGGAGGCAACCTGGGTTCCGGCGGGAACCAGGAAGTGGACCGCCCCCGCAACGGTGGCTTTGATTTCCAGTTCCATTTTCATGGACTCGATGATGATGATGGTATCCCCCGAGGCGACCTGGGCCCCTTCGTTCACCGCGTAACGGAGGATCGTCCCCGCCACCGGGGCGGGAATGGCCGTACCGCCCCCCGAGGACGCCGGGGCTGCCGCTTCCACCGGAGCGGGAGCTCCGGAAACGGCAGGGGCCGGAACCGCGCCCGGGACGCCGCCGATTTCCGCCACCGGCTGTTGTGCCGCAACCTGGGTACCGGTGGGTACCAGAAAGTGAATCTTTCCGGCAGCGGTGGCCTTGATCTCCAATTCCATCTTCATGGACTCGATGATCAGTACCGTCTGGCCCGCCTTGACCTCGGCCCCTTCATCCACGGCATAACGGAGGATCGTCCCCGCCACCGGGGCGGGAATAGCCGTACCGCCCCCTGAGGCCGCCGGAGCCGGGGAAGCCCCCCCTGACGCAGGGGTAACCGCCACGGTACCTGCCGGGGCGACCACCACGTTGTAGTTGGTACCATTGACGTTCACGGTGTATTGAGCCGCCTGTCCGGGAACCGCCGCGCCCGCCGGGGAAGCCCCCCCTTGTGCGGGGGAAGGGGCCTCCGCTTCGGGCTTGAAAATCACCGGCCCTTCCGCCCGTTTTTTGAAGAAACCCGGGGCCACCTTGGGGAACATGGCCAGGGTAAGCACGTCCTCCACGCTGACCGTATCGGTTCCCAAAAGCTTTTTCGCCTCCGCTTCCAATTTATCGTATTCGGGAGGAATATCATCCGCCGGGCGGTGGGTAATTTCCTGTTCCATCTTGAGGGCTTCCAGCGCCTTCTTCACCACCTCGGCGTTTTTGGGGGCCGGGCAGGCGCCGTATTTACCCGCCATCAGGTCCTGGAATTCCCCGGAAAGCCGGTTGTAACGGCCAAAGAGGACGTTAAACACCGCCTGGGTGCCCACAATCTGGCTCGTGGGAGTTACCAGGGGCGGATAGCCAGAGTCCTTCTGAACCACGGCGATTTCCTTCAACACCTCGTCGATCTTGTCGGAAGCGCCCTGTTCCTTGAGCTGGCTTTCCAGGTTGGAGAGCATACCGCCGGGAACCTGGGACACGAGGATCCGGGTGTCGGCCCCCAGGAAACTGGACTCGAATTTTTTGTAGTTCTTCCGGACCTCCCGGAAATAGGCGGCGATTTCCAGGAGCAGTTTGGTATCAAGCCCCGTATCGTATTCGGTGCCCTTGAAGATCTCCACCATGGTTTCCGTGGGGCTGTGGCTCGTACCCATGGCCAGGGAAGAAATGACCGTGTCGAGGATCTCCGCCCCCGCCTCGGCGGCCTTGGACAAGGTGGCCACCGACATACCGGTGGTGGCATGGGAGTGGATCTCGATGGGAAGGTCCGTCACCTTCTTGATGGCCTTTACGAGGTCGTAGGCCACATAGGGCTTGAGGAGCCCCGACATATCCTTGATGGCGATGGAATCGGCGCCGATGTCGGCGTACTGTTTGGCCAGTTCCGCGTATTTTTCGATGGTGTGGAAGGGGGTAACGGCGTAGGAAATGGCCGCCTGGATGTGTTTGCCGGTCTTTTTCGCCGCCGCGGTGGCGGCCTCAAAATTCCGGGGATCGTTCACCGCGTCGAAGATACGGAAGATATCAACCCCGTCTTTAGCGGCGTATTCCACGAATTTGGCCACCACGTCGTCGGCGTAATGGCGGTACCCCAAAAGGTTTTGACCCCGCAGGAGCATCATGATCTTGGTATGGGGCAGGGCGGCTTTGAGTTTTTTGAGCCGCTCCCAGGGATCTTCGTTTAAAAAGCGAATGCAGGAATCAAAGGTGGCCCCGCCCCAGGCTTCCAGGGCGAAAAATCCGACCTGATCGAGTTTATTACAGACCGGCAGCATGTCGGCGGTAACCATCCGGGTCGCAAAAAGGGACTGATGCGCATCCCGGAGTACCAAATCGGTAAGTTTGACTTTGGGCATATTTTCTCCTCAATATTAAATAAAGGGAATTTCGAGCCTTTCCCAAAACCCGGTTGGTTTTGTGGAAGGCTCTTGAAAAAACGGTCTGAAGCCCATTTTTTCCCATAAATCCAAGGTTGCTTTCCCAAAAACTGAAGTTTTGGGAAAGCCTCTTCTTTTAAAAAACCCCAAGCAATCCGTCTAAGGGTTTGCTGTCTTACGATATTCATTAACCGCCGCCGAAATAGCCGCGGTAACCGCGGCATTCCCCGCACCGGCCCCGCCGCCCGGGGAAGTCCCGGTCGTGGCAGGTGCCGTTACATCCTTATCCACCCCGAGGGCATGAATAACCTTACCTACCAAACTTACGCAAATAATCAAAACCACCAGAAAACCAAATACAATTCCCATGCCGAGCAAGGTAAGAACCCCACTCTGCTCCAGCATCTCGGCTATCGTCATAAAGCCTCCTCATGAAATCAATCCGATTTTCGCTTATTTTAAGAACGGCAAAAATCATTATTACGAGCATTTCCCGAAACCATCCGGTTTCTGGTACAGGCCCTTATACATTTATATATTGGGCCTTTCCCAAAACTGATGTTTTGGGAAAACCTCATATTGAAAAAACCCGCCTTTATTTAATATATCAAAAAAAGGAGATTTAACGCAAGGGTACGGAGAAAAATACCAGGAATTCCGAATTCAAAAGCACGAAGGCGTTACCCGTGAAGGGTCCCGCTGTCCACGTGTAATCCTCAAGAGCCGTTCCCCAAAACTGAAGTTTGGGGAACGGCTCCCCTACGGGATAATCGCCGTCAGGATAGGCCCGAAGGGGCCTTCCCCCTCCGTGCCGCCCTTGCTGTTTTCGTAGCGGAGGCAGAACCAGACCCGGTTGCCGCTTTCCCCCTCAAAGTCGAAGCGTTC
>JAISOO010000108.1 GCA_031275595.1 Spirochaetaceae bacterium
AATCTGGATTTGGAACAGCCGGCGGATATCAGCGCGAAGTCCATGCTGAAAATTATGGCCGCAAGGATAAAAACCGGAACCCGCCTGGAAATAGCGGCGGAAGGCAAAGACGAGAAGCAAGCCGTCGATACCTTAACGGCTTTGCTGACATCCGGCTTCGGAGAATAATATTTTATGAGAAAACATACCCCGTCCGCTTGCGCCGGAAAACAGCTCTGCCGCCGTTCCATGGCTGCGATGTCTCGCCCCGGCCCGGCGCGTGTCCCCGGTTCAAATCCGCCAATGGATCGTAAAAACAACGGTATCGGGCAACCCGGATTTGAACCGGGGACCTCTTGGTCCCGAACCAAGCGCGCTACCAACTGCGCTACTGCCCGTTTTTCTCCCGGTGGAGAAAAAAGTGGAGTTGCCCCCGGCAACTCCAGTGTTTTGAGACGGGAGCGACGGGGTTTGCCTTCCGGCCGCCAAAAGGCTTCAAACCCCGCTTTCCTCACTATAAAAAAATTCGGGAGCGACGGGGCTTGAACCCGCGATCTCCGGCTTGACAGGCCAGCGCGATAAACCAGCTTCGCTACGCCCCCTTAAGCTTTATCATCCTAGTATAAAAATAATAAATAGTCAAGAGCGGTTTCAAAATATCAAAGTATTCCGGACTAACCGCTATGCCACCGATGAAGCATCCTCTTCCATCTCATAGATATAGCCCGTTTTAAGACATACGTCCAAGAGCGTCCGGGACATTGAGTCTTCAATGGTTTTTTCATTCCCGTCATGTATCTTGGTAAGCCGTATCCTGTATCCGCCGTCGTTTTCACCCAGGATGTCAAAATATTCAATCCTGCCGATATGGGTTTTAATATAGTATCGTTTCATGCTAAAGCCTCCCCCTCAATCATACAGCCTCACGGCGTATGATCTATTATCGGAAAATATCAAGGAAGGCCTTAACCGCTTGTTGAAGCCGGTTCCGGCGGAAATGGAATTCCCGGCCCTACTTCAGTTGGGATATAAGAAATTTTCCCCGGGAATTCAGTAAATCCTCTATATCCTTATAGGGGATGATTATTTTCACCGCGCCTACCGAATAGGGGGCTATCTCATAGGGATCCCAATGAAACCCAATGCCTTCAGGGGTAAGGAAATAGTCTTCGGAGGGTTCCACCGAATCGTTAAAATAATACCCGGTTGAGAGGGGAGCCCCGGGTTCCAGCGCCGAATAGACCCGTAAGGCGTCCTCAACGCGGGTTTTGAGAGCCTCCTTGGTCCCTTCGGGGAACAGATCCTTCAAACGGATCTGCTTTTTTTCAACTAAATCCACAACAAAATAGTCTTTTTCCCGCATGCCATGGGCGCCGCCGGTATAATACTCCTTGAGCCGGCCGATTACCTGCAGCCGGGAGTAGGCCTGAACCTTATGGATCTCCTTGTAGGTCCAGTTTAACGCGGCGGAGGGCTTCTCCGCAGATGCTTCCCTTTGGTCAAGGTATGAATCTTCATAATCCTGGATGAGGTGAGCCGCGTATGACTCCGGGCTTAAACCTTCATAAAGGAGGCTTTTGAGCAGTTCATCCCCGGCTGGATCCAGGAGGACAAGGGATAATTCCAGCCGAGGGCTTTTTCTCCCCTGATTGGGGAAGAGAAGGGTCTCCTCAGTAAGGGTTACCGCCTCGTAAGGTGCGGTTTGAGCATGGGGACCTTTTACCGAAGCCGCGTTTTTTGGTCCGCCGGTACAGGCGGCGAATACCAGGAACAGGACAGGGAGGATCCAGGGGGCCCATTTGTTAGAAAAAATTGCTATCATACTATGAATATGGTATAATTAACTTGCCTTGTCAATTAAAAAACAACCGGCGGGTAACCATGAATCAGGACGCTCCCCATACAACTGCCGGAGGATGCAAAACATGGGTTTAAAACAAGAATGGTTTTTGGATAATACCTTTTGGGAGGAATATGCCCCCGTCATATTCGACGCCAAACGGTGGAGCGAGGTATCCGCGGTTGCCGATGGGGTTACCCGGTTGTCAAAGCTCAGGCTGTACGACCAAACCCCGGCGGTTCTCCCCGAGGGCCCTCCCCGGGTGCTGGATATCTGCTGCGGGTTCGGGCGGATCACCTTGGAACTGGCCCGGCGCGGCTTTTGTCCTACCGGGGTGGATATCACCGAAGCCTACCTCTCCGCCGCCCGGGAGGACGCGGCCTACGAAAACCTGGATATTGAATTTGTCCGTGCCGATGCCCGTTCCTTTAAACGGCCCGGCGCTTTTGACGCGGCGGTTAACCTCTATATTTCCTTCGGCTATTTTGAAGACCCCCGGGATGACCGGCTTATGGTAAAAAACGTCTATGACTCCCTTAAACCCGGCGGGGTCTTTATCATCGAAACCCTGGGTAAGGAGATCGCGGTCAGGGATTTTGTGGAAGCCGACTGGTTCGAACGGGCGGGATACCTGGTCCTTACCCGGTATGCCCCCCGGGACTCCTGGGGGAGCCTGCAAAACCGGTGGATCCTCATCAGGGAAGGCCGCCGGATTGAACGGACCTTTACCCAACGGCTCTACGCCGCCTCGGAACTGCGGGCCCTTCTCCTGGAAACCGGTTTTTCCTCGGTGGAACTCTACGGCGACTGGGATGAATCCCCCTACGATCACCGGGCGGCGGCCCTCATCGCGGCGGCCCAGCGGTAGGGGAACCGTACTGCCCGGAAAAACGCCGTTGGAAAATAATTGGGGGTCTCAGCGTTTTTTCTAAAAATCGGTTGTAATTCCGCCCTCATTTTGCAACCGGATCAGAAACGAATGCTTTTGTCCTGCCCTTTCCCCTCTACACATAATCGTAAAAAACGAGTATAACTATAAAACAATATGGAATTTAAAGAATTTAACCTACACCCCGACCTGATGCGGGGACTTGTGGATGCGGGATATATTTCCTGTATGCCGGTTCAGGAGCAGGTCCTGACCAATGCCTTTGGCGGCCATGATCTCTATGTTCAATCCCAGACCGGAACCGGGAAAACCGCGGCTTTTTTGGTGGTTATTTTTCAGCGCCTCCTCACCGAGTCCCTCCTCCACGGAAAAAAAGCGATCATCATGGTACCCACCAGGGAACTGGCCGTTCAGGTTGAGGAAGAGGCCAAACTCCTGGGAAAACACCTGCCCTTTAAGGTGGGAAGTTTTTATGGCGGAGTCGGATACGCCCAGCAGCAGCGTATTCTCAAGGAAAATGTACAAATTCTCGTGGGAACCCCCGGCCGGGTACTCGACCTCAACAGTTCCGGTCAGATGAACCTCATGGATATCGCCTTTTTGGTTTTGGATGAGGCGGATCGGATGTTCGACATGGGTTTTTATCCGGATTTGCGGAAACTCATCAAGGTGGTGCCGCCGGTAGACCGCCGCCAGACCATGCTTTTCAGCGCCACCCTCAATAGCTGGGTCAAAAATCTTGCTTGGGAATACACCAAATCCCCCCTGGAGATTGAAATCGCCCCGGAGACGGTTACCGTGGACGAGGTGGAACAGATCCTCTATCATGTCCCAAGCGACGACAAGATGCGGCTCCTCTTAGGGATCATGGAACGGGAAAAGCCTGAAAGCGCCATTGTTTTCTGTAATACCAAGCGTTATACAGAAATCGTGGCCAAGCGGCTGCGGGTCAATGGGATTGACTGTGAATTTATTATCGGCGACCTGCCCCAGGTAAAGCGGCTCAAGATCATCGACGACATTAAGGCCGGCCGTATCCATTTCCTGGTCGCCACCGATGTGGCCGCCAGGGGTCTGGACATTGAGGGCCTTGCCCTGGTGGTGAACTATGACCTGCCGGCGGAAGCGGAAAATTATGTCCACCGCATAGGCCGGACCGCCCGGGCGGGGAAAACCGGCAAGGCCATTACCCTGGTCAGTGAACAGGATGTTTATGAACTGCCCGCCATTGAAAGGTATATCGGGAAAAAGCTCCCCTCCGAAATAGCGAGGGAGGATCTTTACGGCCAGGATAAAAGCCAGGGGATGCGGATTCGGACCGACTCCTATGACGACCGTTACGATGACCGGGATAAACGCCGGGAGAGCGGGGGCCGGGGAGATAGAAAACGCCGGGAGCGGGACGGAGAAGGCCGTTCTTCCGGATTCGGTAGAAACCGGGGAGAAGGCCGGGGGCGGGGAGAGGACCGGCAAGACCGCGGAAAAGAGCATCGGGCCCCTTCCCCGTCAGTTCCCGGTGCCGCCGGGGAAATTTCC
>JAISOO010000131.1 GCA_031275595.1 Spirochaetaceae bacterium
GGTTCCAAAACCAACCGGGTTTTGGA
The DNA here is from genome assembly GCA_031275595.1 of Spirochaetaceae bacterium. The sequence goes on from JAISOO010000131.1 coordinate 27, forward strand.
ACCGGCTCAATGAATAACGGCGCGGGCGGCCTGCGCTATGAAGCGGGACTCCCGTGCCATGGCGGACAAGCTTCCGCCGTATCCGGTCCAAGCTTCCGCGGATAAATGGTCCCCTGGAGGAGCCGCCTTTTTTGCGGTAATTGCCCTCCCCGCCGGGGCGCGATTTGACGGGAGGCAACGCGCCCGCCCTTGTGTTTTCTTAAAAATTCAGGTATATTATGGGTATGCATAAAAAACTCCCCGGTACGATAATTTTGTGGGCAATGAGTATGATCTTCTTGCTCGCCGGATGTTCTGATCTGATGCAATCCGATGAGAATTCTAAATCCTTGGTTTCTTATACTTGTACTTATAATGGTAATGGAAATACCGGTGGGAAGGTCCCCGGATCGAAAAAGGCTTTAGCGGGGGAGGCGATAACCCTGGCGGTAAATGTCGGAGATTTGGTTAAAACGGGATATAGTTTTGCCGGGTGGAACACCGAATCTGACGGCTTGGGGACTTCCTACCAGGGGGGGGCCACGGTAATTCTGGAATCAAATATGACGCTTTATGCTCAATGGGTGCCCAAGACGGAAACCACCCTTTCGTTTTATGCGGCCACCACCTCGAATGAGTGGTATTTGGTGGACGCCCAAAAACTTGCGGAAAATGACTTCTGTGTTGTTTATGGCGAAACGGGCCGAAATATATCCGCCTCTGCGGCGCGGGCTATTGCCGATGAATATAAAAACAACGTTTATCCTAAAATTACCGATGCCTTTGGCGGCATCATGTATATGCCCAATAATAAGAACAAAATCATTCTGCTCCTGTTGGATATACAGGACGGGTTTAGTGGCAGCGGCGGTTATGTGGCCGGTTATTTTGATTCTACCCACATGCTATCGAAGAAAACCTACCCTTATTCCAATGAGGCGGCCATGCTTTTTATGGACGTATACCCCGGGGATCCTTCCGCCGTAAAAGACTTTTGTACCGTCATCGCCCATGAATTGCAGCATCTTATCCATTTTTCTAAAAACCCCGACAGACATCTCTGGATCAACGAGGGCTTATCCCTGGCGGCGGAATATATTTACGGCGGGGAGCAAATTACCCAGCGGATAGATTATTTTAACGGAAAATTCGTAGATACAACCATTCCCCTGGGGAACAATTTTTTTGTCTGGGATGGCTATTGGGAACAGCGATACGGGGATTACCTGGCGGATTACGCCACCGCCTATCTTTTTTTCCGGTGGCTGGGGATCCAGGCGGGACAGAATAATCCGATATACCAAGCTATTATTAATTCTGAATATGCTGATTACCGGGCCGTAACCGGGCCGGCATCACAAATCGATTTGGCGTTTTCCGATTGGAAAACCTTGCTGGGTACCTGGATGCTGGCTAATTATTATCAAAAAGACTCGGGGTTGTATGGGTATCAGAAGCAAGTACCTGCCCTGACCATATCGACGGTCCCCAACTATGAAAATGCCAAACCGCAATTTTACCCCGGCGAAGGGGTTTTTTCCCTGATTACCTCGAGTGTGAATCCATCACAGCCGGATGATATCTATTACATCGGCCTTCCGCAGGATCCACCTTCGTCGTCGCCCCCCAGTCTATCAGCCTCCGGGCCGTATACCGGCAAGGCCCTCCTTACCTTTAACGGCAATTCCAATGAGAAAGGGCTGAATGCGAACGGATATTATGTGGCATCCTCCCTCATGGGAAGCATCTCGCGAAACGCGGCAGCCCGGGACGGCCCCTTGGGTTCTCCGCCGGGAAATTACCCCGTGGATTTCCGGGAGATGGCGAAAAAAAACCGCCCCTAGGAGGGAAGGTATGACCGTGAAAAAAAGCCTTTTTTTTATGGCCCTGTGGGTGTTTTCCCCGGGGCTGCTTTTCCCCGGGGGGAACGGGGACGCTTCCAAAACGGAAGAACCGGTAGTGTCCGGAGAAAATCTCTATGACCGCGCCCTGCCGGGACAGCTTCTGGAGCTTACCGGGAGACTCAGCCTGCGGGGAAGCGAACCCTTTCCGGAGCCGGTGCTCACCGATGCGGAGGGCTATGAGTGGTACATAGCCCGGGAAGACCGCGGGATCCTTTCGGGGTACGAACAGCGAATCGTGACGGTCCGGGGCCGCCTGGAACTGCGGGAAATGATCCTGGCCAACGGACAAAACCAGGGAACCCGCCGGATCCTCTCGGAGATCACCCTGGTTCGTTGAGGCCGGGGTATTGCCCTGTTTTGAGGCAACGCAGGTACCATAATGCCTCATTTTGAAATGTTACCGAAAGGCTACTTGACAAAACCCCATTGCATCGATAGAATTTGTACGACAATAAAGATTTTATTTAAAAAGGGCTCGCGGGGACGGCCCTTTTTTATTGTCAGGCAAGGCAGGGGCAAGCCCAGGACCGGCTGTTTTGGGCTTGGTTTGGGGTTGCCTTAACCGGATGACGGTCCAAAACCATGGAGGGGTTGTTGCGGTTTACTCCCAGGGGTGGAAATCCTCTTTTTGACACGCTTGAACAGGTAATAACAGGCCTGGGAATGATCCTGGTGGAGTTATCCGTATTCCGTCATAAGGGAGGTGTGCAAGTCCGCGCCGTGGTGTCCGGGCCGAACCCCATGGGGGTGGAAGGTTGCTCCCGGGTCCATCATGCCCTGCTTCCCCGGCTGGAATTGGCCTTTCCCGGTCAGGATTTGTCCGTAGAGGTGTCCTCCCCGGGGATAGACCGGATTATTAAAGACGGTTCTGAATTTGCCTGTTATATCGGCCGGGGCATACGGTGCTTCAGGACGGATATTTCTGATTGGTCCGGCGGTATATTGGCAGCTGCGGATACAACCCAGGTTACCCTTAGGAATCAGGATGGAGAAATGAAGCTTGATTATGAAATTATCGCCAAGGCAAGGTTAGATTATTCACAGGAGGTTGAAAACCCGTGGCAACGGATATGACGGAGGCAATCCATCAGCTTATTCAGGATAGAGGTATCTCTGAAGAGTTGGTTCTGCGGACCATCGAAAGCACCCTTCTAGCGGCATACAAACGCCGTTTTGGAAACGCCGACAACGCGGTCGTCCGGTTTAGTGACGACAACCGGGAGGTTTCGATTTATGCAAAGAAAAAAATCGTAGACGGTGTTTACGATCCGGTTTCGGAGATAGATCTGGAAGAAGCCCGGGAGTTAAACCCCGAGGCGGAAATTGGGGATGAACTGCTCTTAGAGGTAGACCCCAAGGATTTTGACCGGATTTCAGTACAAAGCGCCAAACAGACCGCCCATCAGTCTATTCGGGAAATCCAGAAAGACAGCCTGTACGAGGAATACAAGGACAAGGTGGGGGAGATTATCATCGGGTACTATCAACGGGAACGGAACGGTACCATTTATGTGGATCTGGGAAAGGTGGAGGGGATCCTGCCCAAAAAATACCAATCCCCCCGGGAAATCTACCATGTAAACGATCGGATAAAGGCGCTAATCACCGAGGTAAACAAGACCCCCGCGGGGCTCCAGGTGGTACTTTCCCGGACCCATACCGATTTTGTCCGGGCCATCTTTGAGCTTGAGGTACCGGAAGTTTACGATAAAACCGTGGAAATTCACAAAATAGTCCGGGAGCCGGGGTACCGGACCAAACTCGCGGTTTATTCCAACCGGGAGGATGTGGATCCCGTGGGGGCCTGTGTGGGCCTTAAGGGGGTGCGGATCCAGGCGGTGATCCGGGAAATGGAAGGGGAAAAGATCGATATTCTTAAATACGATCCGGACCCCCGGCGTTTCATTAAAAACGCCCTTTCCCCGGCGGAGGTCCGGGATGTGGTGATTCTGGACGAAGGGAAACACCAGGCCCTGGCGGTGGTCAGCGATTCCCAGCTTTCCCTGGCCATAGGGAAGCAGGGGCTGAATGTGCGCCTGGCAAACCGCCTCGTGGACTGGAACATCGACGTTAAAACCGATGCCCAGTTTGAGGAAATGGACATATCCTCCGAATCCCGGCGGGCGGTTTCCGAACTTTTTGGGGATTCCGAATCCTATGAAGAAGAAATATCCCGAATTGTAGAGCTGCCCGGGGTGGATTCCGCGGTGGCCGAGGCCCTTCTGACCAATGGAATTGATTTTATCGAAGATTTTCTTGCCCTTTCACCGGATGCTCTCGGTAATATCCAGGGGGTTACCCCGGAACAGATTGAGATTCTGCGTAAACTTATTGAAGATAATGTTGAAATTGTGGAAGAGGAAGAGATCCAGGAAAAAGAGGAGCTTTCCGGTGAGGAGCCGGAGGGTGTGGAGGAAGGCCCCTCCGTGGAAACGGGCGGGGAAGATGTTTTCCCGGAGCCGGAGGTGGAGGAATACGAATGTCCCGAATGCGGGGCCAGGATAACGGTGGATATGACAAGCTGTCCGAATTGCGGCATTGGGTTGAGTTTTGAATATGAAGATGAATAATCATCATTAATGGTATGAATAAAGGTGGATCATGGCTGAGGAATTAGATAGTACCCAAAAACCAAAGAAAGTTGAACTCATCAAACACGTGAGGAACGATCATGACCCTCAGGAAGGAAAAAGCGGTTCCGGAGGGGAGCATGGGGAACGCCGTAAGGTGGTGGTAGTTAAGAAAAAAAGTACCCTTCCTGTTGCGCCGGGGGGCGTGAAAAAAATTCAGCCGAAGGTCGTTGTTGTACCTGCCCAGATGGAAACGGGGAATGAAAAAGAAGGCGCCCCCCCTGTTTCCGAACCCGCCGGGACAAAAGAAAATTCATTGCCCCCCGGGGGGGTAACAAAAAACATCCCTCCGGCGCGGAGTGAGGATATGCGGATCGCCGCTTTTCCCAATACCCAGCGGCCCGCGGTAGCCGTTGGCCGGGTAGGGGGGCGTCCGGTGGGGCCAAGGCCCCCCCGGGATGAGGGGAACCGTCCGCCTTTTCCCAACCAGCGTACCCCGGGAGGACCGGGCCGAACCGGGGGCAGGACGATAGGGCCCCGGCCCGGTGATAACCGGGCCGGCTTCCAGGGCGGTCCCCGGCAGTTTGGAAGCGGCGCTCCTTCCCGGCAGGGGGGGCCCCGGCCCGCCGGCGGTCCCGGCCGTCCCGGCGGGTTT